>JBJOOI010000001.1:0-20614 GCA_046051375.1 Bacteroidota bacterium
ATATATTCTGGGTATAGTAAATCAACAGATCATAGTCTTTAAATGGATTCTGGTGAACAATCACTGGAATTTGATCGATTCCCAATTGAAATGCATCTGAAAATTGATCAACAATATGAGGCTGTAGTTTTGATGCAGCGACCCATACCGCAAAAACAAAAGGCAACCCCGTCATTTCTTTCCAACCCAAGCCAAGATCGTAAATGAAATTGAACCTCTGCCTCATGCTCAGGGCCCTATCCCCTATGACCAAACCCGCAACATTCCCCTTGATCTTTTCTATGTAGGAATCGTCATGTGCATCAATGTACTGAACAGATTTCTTCCAATGTTTTTCAAACAAAATCTTACAAAGCATCACTGATGTACGGGACTGATAATCCAAAAATACAGTATCAATCTCTTCCAAAGGTACCTCGCTGAAAATACAGACGGATGCAACCTCTCCTTCCGTTGCAATACAATGATCAGTAACAATATGACACCCGTCAAGGTCGGCCAATGCAGCCACTGGTAGCAAGCCAATATCGATCTGATTATTTTTCAATGCCTTGACCAGATTGGAAGGATAATCAAGCGTAAGGTCGATTTGATCCTTGATGGAACCATGCTGCAGCCCATACAGCAATGGCTTAGTATTCAGATAACTCACTGCTCCTATCCTTATTTTCCTTTCCAAGATATTGACGTAATTTAGCCGCAAATTTACACCAATTAAGCCTTACAATGGAACTCAATACACTTACAGCCATTTCTCCTATTGATGGCCGCTACCGTTCACAGGTAGAGGTTCTTTCACCATATTTCTCAGAATTCGCCCTGATGCAGTACCGTTTGAGGGTTGAAACAGAATATTTCATCGCCCTTTCACAGAAAAAATTATTCAGCCTGACCGCAGCCAATGCCAACAAGCTCAGAAAAATTTACCTGGATTTTAGTCCTGAAACTGCCATGGAAATAAAAAACCTGGAAAAGGTTACCAACCATGATGTAAAGGCGCTGGAATATTACATGAAAAAAGAACTGGAGAAAAACGAATTGGGTGATTTGAAGGAATTCATTCATTTTGGCCTCACCTCACAGGATGTGAACAATACGGCTGTGCCGATGATGTGGAAGGAGTCCCTGGAAAACGAATACCTGCCCGCCATCAGCAACCTCAGCCTCTCGCTCAGGAAACTGGCCAACAGCTGGAAAACCATTCCCATGTTGGCCAGAACCCATGGCCAGCCGGCCTCTCCCACCAATCTTGGAAAGGAAATCATGGTATTCGTTGAACGGATTGAAGACCAGATTTCCCTGCTAAACCAGGTCCCCTACTCATGTAAATTTGGTGGTGCAACAGGTAATTTCAATGCACATGTAGTGGCCTATCCCAAAACCAATTGGGTGAGATTTGCCAATGCGTTTTGCGAGAGCAAGTTGGGACTTCAACGCCAGCAATACACCACACAAATTGAGCACTATGATCACCTTGCCGCTCATTTTGATGGCATCAAAAGAATCAATACCATCCTGATTGACCTTTGCAGGGACATCTGGACCTATATATCAATGGAATATTTCCGTCAAAAAACCAGGAAAGGAGAAATTGGCTCTTCCGCGATGCCCCATAAGGTCAACCCCATCGATTTTGAAAATGCAGAAGGCAACCTTGGTATAGCCAATGCCCTTTTTGAACATTTCTCTGCAAAGCTGCCTATCTCAAGGCTGCAAAGAGACCTGACCGATTCAACCGTGATCCGCAACATTGGCATTCCTCTTGCCCATACCATGATTTCGTTAAACTCCATCAACAAAGGCCTTTCGAAACTGGTCTTGAATGAGGATGCTATCAGGGCTGATCTGGACAAGAATTGGGCTGTGGTGGCAGAAGCCATCCAAACAATCCTGCGCAGAGAAAACTATCCTCAGCCCTATGAGGCTTTGAAGGAGTTGACAAGAGGTAAAGCAACCATCGACAAGGCAACAATCCACGAATTTATTGCCACGCTCAAAGTGAAAGCCACCGTTAAAGCAGAGCTCAAAAGGATTACGCCTTTTAATTATACGGGAGTTTAGGGAGGTTGAAGTGGTTGAAGTGGTTGAAGAAAATGCTTAAACTGCTTCAACAGGCCAAAGGCCGACTTAAACGTCTTCAACTATCCTAAGGACTACCCCAATCACTTATGAATTTCTGAGCTGAAGTGGAATTTAATGCCTGGATTGTTGGCAATCTCTGTATTCAGGAACCAATCACTTTGGGCAAGATAAACCACATGTCCGTCCTTATCAATCACCGTATTAGCGGTTTTGAAACGGGTGAATTCCTCCAATTTTGATTTGTCTTCTGCCGTCAACCAGCATGCTTTATAAAAAGGCAATGAGTTGAACTGAACTGATGCGCCATATTCCTGCAAAAGCCTGTACTGTATTACTTCAAACTGCAGGTCTCCAACACAACCAATGATTTTTCTGTTTCCATTGTGCTGGGTGAAAAGCTGGGCAACTCCCTCGTCGGTAAGCTGGTTCAGTCCTTTTTCAAGCTGTTTGGTTTTCATCGGATCTTTGTTCACCACCTCCTTGAATATTTCAGGTGAGAAGCTGGGTATCCCGGTAAAATAAAAGTTTTCACCCTCCGTCAGGGTATCACCAATCTTGAAATTCCCAGTATCAAACAAACCTACAACATCTCCCGGAAACGCATTCTCGATCACATCCTTGTCACGGGCTAAAAAACTGTATGGGTTACTGAACCGCACATCCCTGTCAAGGCGCACATGATGAAAATACTTGTTCCGTTCGAACTTGCCGGAACAAACCCTCAAGAAAGCAATCCTGTCCCTGTGTTTAGGATCAAGGTTGGCATGTATCTTGAAAATGAAACCACTGAATTTATCTTCCTGCACATCCACATGTCGGGCGGTGGTATCCCGGCTCCTGGGTTCTGGCGAAATCCGGATGAAAGTATCCAGCAGTTCCTTTACCCCAAAATTATTGATGGCACTGCCAAAGAAAACCGGAGCCTTAATGCCACTCAGGTAGGCTTCATTGTCAAAATTCCCATAAACCCCATCAATAAGTGAGGCATCATCCCTGAGTTGATCTGCATCTTTTTCACCCACCAGGCTGTCCAACAATGGATCATCAAGGTTATCGATTTGTACACTGTCTTCTGCAGTTGCTTTCTGGTTGGCATTGAATAGCAACAAACTTTTATCATAAAGGCTGTAAACCCCTTTAAAATCCTTACCGGAATTGATGGGCCAGCTGAGCGGATGCAGTAGAATCTTGAGCTCTTTTTCAATCTCATCCAACAGATCAAAAGGGTCCTTACCGTCTCGATCAAGCTTATTGACAAAAACAATCACTGGTGTATCGCGCATGCGGCAGACCTCCATCAGCTTTCTGGTTTGCTCTTCAACCCCTTTCACCCCATCAATGACCAGAACAACACTATCAACCGCTGTCAAAGTGCGGTAAGTATCTTCAGCGAAATCTTTGTGACCGGGAGTATCCAACAGATTGATGAGCACTCCCCTGTACTCGAAAGTCATTACAGAGGTGGCAACACTGATGCCCCTTTGGCGCTCAATCTCCATAAAATCACTGGTGGCGTGCTTCTTGATCTTGTTGCTCTTTACTGCACCTGCCGTCTGAATGGCTCCACCAAAAAGGAGGAATTTTTCAGTCAAGGTAGTCTTTCCTGCATCCGGATGTGAGATGATGGCAAAAGTCCTGCGTTTGCTTATTTCGTTTTCGTATTTCATTGTTTCGCGTGCGCAAAGGTATGACAAGAACATTCATTATTTTTGGAATATGGGAAGGAAACTAATACATCCGCTGAAATGGCCATCAAAAACATCCAAATCCTTCTATACCCTTAAAAATTGGGTATTTATCGCTTTGGGAGTGTTATCTGCCGGTTTTGGATTGAAAAGTTTTTTACTGCCCAATCATTTTATTGATGGCGGAGCTACAGGCATTTCGTTGTTGTTAACCGAAATCACCCATCTGCCCTTTTCAATCATCATTGTAATCATCAACCTTCCCTTTTTGGCACTTGGATACAAACAATACGGCAAAAGCCTGTTCTTGTCTGCTTTTGTTGCCATCATTGGACTTTCCCTGGCTGTAACCCTCATTCCCTATCCGGAAATCACAGAAGACAAGTTGCTGGTGGCCAGTTTCGGTGGATTTTTTCTGGGAGCTGGCATAGGCATGGCCATGGAGACATCATCCTGATTTTTAATATCATCGTTTTTGCCGTTGCAGCCTATATCCTTGGTATCGAATCGGCACTTTATTCCATTTTAACCTACCTCGTGGCGGCAAAAGCTGTAGACTTTTTTGTTGAAGGAATTGAGGAGTATACCGCTATCACCATCGTATCCAATCAACATGCAGAGGAAATCAGCAGCATGATTATTGAACAATTTGGAAGAGGAATCACCACGTACAAGGGATCCAAGGGGCATGGCAAAAAAGGAACAGTAAGAAGGGAAACCGATATCATTTACACCGTAGTTACCAGGCTAGAAGTGAGCAAAATTAAAAATGAGATACTTGCCATAGACCCTGATGTCTTCATGGTCATCAATAGCGTCAGGGAAATCCGTGGAGGAATGATCAAAAAACGCCCATTGCACATGCACTGATGCCCGTTTGTCATCCGCACCATCCCTTCACCATTTTTTACCCTTTTACAACAACAAATTGAGTAATTTTGTAGCATGAGGAAAACCTTTGAAATACTGTGGAACACCCTTAAACTTGCGGTGCAGGAATTGGGAAAAAACAAGCTGAGAACCTTCCTCTCGCTTTTTGGCGTCACCATTGGTATTTTTTGCATCATCGGTGTACTCGCAACTGTCAGCAGTTTAGAAAAAAATATCCAGGATGGAGTAAAATCCCTTGGGTCAAATACAATTTACATAGACAAATGGGATTACCAGGGTGGAGCGGAATATCCTTGGTGGAAATATGTAAATCGTCCCAGTCCTAAACTTATCGAAACCAAGTTGCTCAGGGAGAAAATCAATGCAGACATCAATATTGTTTTCAACTTCACAACCCAGTCCTTCATCGAATTTGATAACAACAAATTGGATGGCATCAACTACCACGGTATCACAGAGGAATTTGACAAGATTCAACCCATCGATATCCAATACGGCAGGTACCTGAACCAAATGGAATTTGATTACGGTAGCCCCAGCATCATCATTGGATATGAGAATGCAGAGAAGCTGTTTGGCAATCCAGAGAAAGCAGTTGGAAAAGAAGTAGACCTTCGGAACAAGAAAGCCATCATTGTTGGGGTGATGAGAAAACAAGGAAAGAGTTTCATTGAAGGCTGGCAGTTTGACCAAAGCATTGTGCTTTCATACCGTTTCATGAAACAAATGTTGTTCAATGAAAGGTTCAACAACCCCAAAATCATTGTTAAGGGGCCAGAAAACATGAGCACTGATGCACTGAAGGATGAACTCAAAGGTGCAATGCGATCCATCCATCGCCTTGGGCCGATTGAGGAAGATGATTTTGCACTCAATGCCATCAGCGACTTTAGCAAAGCCGTCAGTTCACTGTTTGGCAGCATCAACCTCGGTGGATGGATGATTGGCCTGCTCAGCCTGATTGTAGGAGCCTTCGGTATCGCCAACATCATGTTTGTAACTGTAAGGGAAAGAACACCCATCATAGGGCTTAAAAAAGCCATTGGAGCAAAGAAACGAACCATATTGATTGAATTCCTTTTGGAAAGTGCATTGATTTGCATCATTGGGGGATTGATAGGCATTGTATTGGTTGTTGTCATGGCACAAATATTGAGCAGTGCCTTTGATTTCCCCATCTTTGTATCTGCCAATATTCTGGCTTTAGCGATTGGGATATGTGTCAGCATTGGAGTGCTTGCTGGAATCATCCCAGCCATGATTGCTGCTAAAATGGATCCCGTTGTGGCTATACGATCTAAATAAGTAAAAATCAATTCCTGCTCATTCTTGTAGATCATAAGATATACAATGAAAACCAGTCTCCTTACCTTCGCGGAATGAAAAAAGGTGAACACACCTACATATTGGGCATTGAATCTTCCTGCGACGAGACGTCGGCATCGGTTTGCCATAATGGAAAAATTCTTTCAAACATCATTGCCACACAGGCAGTCCATACCCAGTATGGTGGCGTTGTGCCTGAATTGGCCAGCCGTGCCCACATGCAGAACATTGTTCCTGTTGTAGACCAGGCCATTGTGGATGCTGGCATCAGCCTTGATCAATTGGATGCGATAGCCTTTACAAGTTCTCCAGGATTGATTGGTGCACTCCTGGTGGGCACTGGGTTTGCAAAATCACTTGCACTTTCTCTTGACATTCCTTTGATAGCAGTGCACCACATGCAGGCCCATGTATTGTCCAATTTAATTGCAGATCCTCAACCCGAATTCCCTTTTCTCTGTCTGACAGTAAGTGGAGGACATACCCAGATTGTGCTCTGCAAAGACGCACTGAACATGGAAATCCTGGGAGAAACCCTTGATGATGCCGCAGGCGAAGCTTTTGATAAGACAGCCAAGCTCCTGGGTCTTCCTTACCCTGGTGGCCCCTTGATTGATCGATATGCCAAGGAAGGAGATCCCAAGAAATTCCATTTCCCTGAACCACAGATTGAAGGGCTCAATTTCAGTTTCAGCGGTGTCAAGACCTCCATCCTCTATTTCCTTCAAAAACAATTGAAGGCTGATCCTGATTTCATCAGCAAAAACCTCCCTGATATCTGCGCCTCAGCACAACACTGCATCGTCAGTATCCTATTGCACAAACTCAAAAAGGCAAGCCTTCAAACCGGCATCAAAACAATTTGTCTTGCCGGTGGGGTCTCCGCCAACAAAGGGCTCAGGAATGCAATACAAGAGATGGCTGAAAAATACCACTGGAAGTTGTTCATCCCTGAGATGGAATACTGCACAGACAATGCCGCAATGATTGCCATTACTGGCTACTATAAATTTCTGGCAGGGTTTAGCAGCCCTCTCACCGTTTCTGCATCAGCCAGGGCTGCTTGGTAAAGACTTTATCATCATGGGAAATTCCTTTTTCAGGTTCAAGCAGTTCACCATCCATCAGGACAAATGTTCGATGAAGGTTACCACAGATGGTTGCCTGTTTGGTGCCTGGGCCAATTCAAAAATAGTCTCAGGAGAAACACTTTTGGATATTGGTGCGGGAACGGGCCTGCTTTCTCTGATGCTTTCACAGAGCAGGTCAATCAAGATTGATGCCATAGAAATAGAAAATTCCTGTCATGAGCAGCTCTGTCATAACATTCAAGATTCCCCGTTCAGCAGCACCATCAATGCCATAAACGGAGACATCAAGGACTGGGAAACTGAGATCCGATACCAACATATTATCTCCAACCCTCCATTTTATGAAAAGCAGCTCAGGTCAGATCAGCGGGGTGTCAATCTTGCAAGACATGCAGAAGGGCTTACGCTTCATGCACTTTTTTCCCATGCAAAAAGGCTCTTGAGCAGCCAAGGTTTTTTTTATGTACTCATGCCATTTTACAGAAAGGCTGAGTGCCTAGACATGGCGTCAGAATTTCAACTTTTTCCTGTCAGCATAGCCGATGTAAAACAAAGCCCTTTTCATGATGCATTCAGGGTGATGATTCAATTTTCTACAAGCCCAAGCAACTGCGAAATCGAAACCATCATCATCAAAAAAAATGCATCAGAATATTCTGATGCATTCAAATTGCTGCTGGAGCAATATTATTTAAACCTATAAGTTATTTGCTTCTTCCCCAACCCAACCAGTCGTTTGCATTGGCATAAATCATCAAACCGAAAAGGATAACCATCCCCACAATTTGTGCATATTCCAAAAATTTCTCATTGGGTTTCTTGCCGGTGATCATTTCAATCAAGGTAAACACCACATGCCCACCATCCAATGCAGGGATGGGCAAGAGGTTCATGAACGCCAATACGATGGAGAAGAATGCGGTAATGTTCCAGAAAGCTTCCCAATCCCAACCGTATTTAGGGAAAATGGATCCCATTGACTTGAATCCACCCAGGCCTTTGTAGGCACCGGTTGATGGATTGAGGATTTTTTTGAACTGGGCGATATAGAAACCAAGTTTGTCAAAAGTCTTGCTCACGCCTGCTGGAAATGAAGCAAAGAAACCAAACTTCCTTGTTTCAAATGCATAGAGGCCCTGTTGCTGCATCTCATCCATGCTGGGAACAGCAGGAAAAAAGCCAATGGAAGTGTCGGCATTGACAACAGTATTGATGACCATTTCATTTCCGTTGCGCAGTACATGAAGGGCAATGCTGTCTCCAGCCCTGTTCAAAATAGCGGGCTTTACCTGATCGAAGAAATCAATCTTCATCGAATCAATGCCAATGATTTTATCCTTGGCGAGTAATCCATTTTTGGCAGCAGTTGTACCAGCACCAACTTCCCCTACTATACAAGGCACACGGGGCATCAGCAATACAGACCGCTTTCCTTTTTCAACTATTTTTTCAATAAAATTAACCGGAATCAAAAGGTCTTTGGTTTCACCATTACGGTCTATCGTCATCTTTTCTCCCAACAACATGGCCGCATTGAGGTCTTCAAAATATTTGACAGGCTCGTTGTTGACTGAAACAATCTTGTCTCCTGTTTTCAGCCCGACTTCATTGACAACAGTATCCACTACCCAAACACCATTGGTGAGGCTCTGATTGGGCAATTTGGTTTCACCCCATGTAAAGAGGATCATGGCATAAATGAAAAATGCAAGCAATACATTGACTGTTACACCGCCGATCATGATGATCAGGCGCTGCCAGGCTGGCTTGCTGCGGAACTCCCAAGACTGCGCAGGCTGCTTCAATTGCTCCTTGTCCATGCTTTCATCAATCATGCCGGCGATTTTCACATAACCACCCAGTGGCAACCAGCCAATGCCATACTCTGTTTCACCTTTTTTCTTTTTGAAAAGTGAAAACCAGGGATCGAAAAAAAGATAGAATTTATCTACCCTGCATCCAAAGATTTTGGCAGGAATAAAATGGCCCAGCTCATGAAGAATGACCAGTATCGAAAGGGAGAGAATCAGTTGTCCGGCTTGCAATCCAACTGCATTCCAATTGATATCCAACAGCACGTTTAAGTTCATTGTAAAATATTAGAATGTAAATATAAAGAATAAAGGGAGGGATGACAACTGAAATGGGACAAGTGGACGAACCAGCTTACAGGTTGATCAATGTAGCCGCAAAACTCCTGGCTTCACCATCGCTGTCAAAATACTCTTGCAAGGTTGGGCGTTCAATGAAAGCAACTTGGGCCATGGTTTGTTCAATCACTTCGGTCATGTCAAGAAAACCAAGCCTGTTTTTGAGAAAACCATAAACCGCTATTTCGTTGGCAGCATTGAGGATACAAGGCATGTTGCCACCTTTGTGAAGAGCCGATATGGCCAGGCCAAGGTTTCGGAATGTCTTGTAATCAGGGGGGTCAAAACTCAGGGTGGCAGATTTGGCAAAATTAAACCGGGGAAAATCATTTTGAATCCGCTGTGGATAGGCCATGGCATATTGAATGGGCAACTTCATGTCTGGCAGACCCATCTGGGCCTTGATGCTGTTGTCCTTGAACTGAACCATGCTGTGGATGATGCTCTGCGGGTGGATTACAACTTCAATCTGCGATGGCTCAAGGTTGAAAAGCCATTTGGCTTCAATCATCTCCAAGCCTTTGTTCATCAGGGTTGATGAGTCAATGGAAATCTTTGCCCCCATGCTCCAGTTCGGATGGGCAATGGCATGCTCGCGTTTCACATTCACCAGGTAGTTAGGTTTCTTGCCTATAAACGGACCACCCGAGGCGGTAAGAATGATTTTTTCGATGGGATTGGATTCCTCACCCACAAGGCATTGGAAAATAGCAGAGTGCTCTGAATCAACGGGGATGATCGCAACCCCTTTTGTTGCTGCCAATGCCATCACCACATCTCCAGCTACAACAAGGGTTTCCTTGTTGGCCAATGCAATGTCTTTACCGGTTTCAATTGCTTTCAGGGTGGGCTTCAATCCTGCAAAACCAACAATTGCCGCCATCATCAGGTCAAAGCAATCCATTGAAGCTGCTTCATCAAGTGCCGCTTCACCTGCCAAGACCATGATTCCTTTGGGAGAAAGCGCCTCTTTAACCAATGCATATTTGGATGATTGGGTGATGACCACAACGGCAGGCAAAAATTCCAAGGCTTGCTCTATCAGCAACTCATGGTTGGAATGCGCTGTAAGCACAGTGGCTGAAAAAAGCGAAGGATTGGACCTGATTACTTCAAGCGTCTGCTTCCCAATGGACCCGGTTGAGCCAAAAAGACCTACCCTCTTTATAGAAGTAGGTGTGGGCCCTTCAGCATCTAACTGGTTTGAGAAGTCGAATTCCATCCGGTAAATTTATAGGTTGTTGGCCATCTTTTCAAGTTCTGAAGCAATCTTCCTGTCATTGCTCAATCTGGGCACCTTGTTTTGCCCACCCAGTTTGCCTTGAGAACGCATAAAATCAATGAAAGCATTTTTCTTAAGTGGTGTAATTACCAGTGGCTTGAGGATATTGCCCCTGATCAGGTCATCATAATAAATGTTTTTTGAACGCATGTGCTGATCAACTTCAGCAGCAAAAGAAGCAAGGTCTTGCGGATCCTCCTCAAACTCTACAAACCACTCATGATAAGATTTACCCTGGTCTTGCGTAACCATCGGTGCTACTGTAAATTCAACAACGCGTATTCCCTTTTCATTGGCGGCCTTCATCAGGCTGTATTCAACTTCCTCCCCTATAACATGTTCTCCAAATGCTGAAATGAAATGCTTGATACGGCCAGAAACAATGATCCTATAGGGATCAAGAGAAACAAATTTCACGGTATCGCCAATGTTGTAACCCCAGAGACCGGCATTGTTGTTGATGATAAGGGCATAATTCTCTCCAATCTTTACATCCTTCAGTGAAAGTCTGGTGGGATTTTCATTGAAAACCTCTCCAGCAGGAATGAATTCAAAAAAGATGCCTGAATTGGTATTGAGCAAGAGCCCCTCCTCTTCCCTGGTGTCTTGAAAAGCAAAAAAACCTTCAGAAGCAGGAAAGGTTTCAATGGTATCCACTTTCCGACCGATGCTTTCCATGAGCTTGGAGCGATAAGGACTGAAATTGACCCCGCCATGCACCAAAACACTGAACTCTGGAAACAGGTCTCCGATTTTTTTTCCTGTCTTTTCCATCAAACGGTCAAAATACATCTGCATCCATGGTGGGATGCCGCTGATCAGCGACATGTTGCGGGAAACGGTTTCTTCTACAATTTTTTCCAGCTTGGACTCCCAGTCTTCAATGCAATTTGTTTCAAAAGTTGGAAGCTGATTCTTTTTCAGGTAACTGGGAATATGGTGGTTGACAATTCCGCTGAGCCTACCCGTTGGGATGCCACCAATACGGTCCAACGTTGGAGAACCGGAAAGGAAAATCATGTTGCCATTGGCAAAATCTGCGTTGCCAGAAGTGGCAATATAGCAAAGCAAGGCATTCCTGGCAGTACCAATATGATTGGGAATCGAATCAGCGGTGATCGGGATGTATTTGGCGCCGGAAGTTGTACCTGATGTTTTGGCAAGGTAAATGGGCTTGCCCGGCCAAAGAATATTATCCTTCCCTTCCTTGATTTTTGCAATGTATGGGCTTAACTTCTCGTAGTCTCTGATCGGAACTGCTTGTATAAAAGACTGATGATCAGATACTTCAGCAAAATGATGATCTTTCCCAAATTCAGACCCCTTGCCCTTTTTCAGCAATGCAGCCAGAATGCTTTCCTGGTCCTCAAGGGCTGAGCGCATGGATTTTTGCACGTTTTTATACACGATATTTGCAAAAGGCTTGGCCAGATACGATTTGATCTTCATATTGAATCATTCGTGGGAGTAACAAAGATAGGCTCCCCCACCCAAACCAATAGAAATAGCCCCCAAGAAATTTTAGTTTTAAAATTGGGGGAAAATTAAATTATGCTTACCTTCGCACTCCTAAATTTTGAATTATCATGTTTGCAATTGTAAAAATAGCAGGTCACCAGTACAAGGTTGAAGCCGGACAGCAGCTGTATGTTTCCCATATTGAGGGAAGTGTAGGCGACAAGATTGAAATCCCAGAGGTTTTGCTTGTTGACAATGATGGAAAACTTTCCGTTGGAAAGGATGTAACAGTTAAAGTCAGTGCTGAGATCCTCAGTGAGGTTCAGGGTGACAAAGTGATTGCATTCAAAATGAAAAGAAGGAAGGGTTTCCGTAAAAAAATCGGACACCGTAAATTGTATACCAAGCTCAGGATTGAAAGCATCGCCTGATTAATTTAAAAGTCATCATTTAAAAAACAAGCGTCATGGCACATAAGAAAGGTGAAGGTAGCGTTAAGAACGGTCGCGATTCACACAGCAAAAGACTTGGCATCAAAATCTTTGGTGGTCAACCAGCTATTTCAGGAAACATCATTTTGCGTCAACGTGGTACTCAGTACCATCCTGGTAAAAATGTTGGTGTAGGAAAAGACTGGACTATTTTCGCAACATCTGATGGTGTTGTTGAATTTAGAAAATCAAAAAACAACAAGACCTTTGTATCCATCGAGCCTGTTGTAACTGCCGGATAATCATTGCTTAAAATAATTTTTTTTGCATAATAGAAAAACTGTTTATACTTTTACTACGTTAAACATTTTCTAAACCATTAAATTCTAAACAAAATGGCAACTGCAAAAAAAGCTGCTCCTAAAAAGGCTGCAAAGAAAGCTGCTCCTAAAAAAGCCGCTAAAGCTGCTCCTAAAAAAGCTGCAAAGAAAGCTGCACCAAAGAAGGCCGCTAAAGCTGCTCCTAAGAAAGCTGCTAAGGCTGCTCCTAAGAAAGCTGCTAAGGCTGCAAAAGCTGCTCCTAAGAAAGCCGCTAAAGCTGCACCAAAGAAAGCTGCTAAGGCTGCAAAAGCTGCACCAAAGAAAGCTGCTAAAGCTGCTCCGAAGAAGGCTGCAAAGTAATCTTCCAACAGTCAAAAGTATAGAGTCCCGCTTCTTGCGGGACTTTTTTTTGTCAAAGAACAACTGCATACCATGCCAGACAATTACGCCATAGCCGATCAATTCAGTCTCTTGAGCAAGTTGATGGATATTCACCAGGAGAACAGCTTCAAAGCAAAGTCTTATGGGAGTGCTGCATTCTCCATTGAAAAATTGCCCATGCAATTGGAATCCATCCCGAAGGAGCAAATTGCTTCACTCAAAGGAATTGGAGATTCTACTGCGAGAAAAATCATTGAAATACTGGAAACGGGCAAGCTCATTGTACTGGAAGAATTGATTTCTAATACTCCTGAGGGTGTATTGGAAATGATGCAGATAAAAGGTATCGGCCCTAAAAAGATTTCTACTATCTGGAAAGAAATGGGCATTGAAGGATTGGGAGAACTGCTTTACGCCTGCAACGAAAACAGGTTGCTCCTATACAAGGGCTTTGGTGAGAAAACACAGAAAAATGTAAAGGAAGCGATAGAGTTTTACTTCAGGCACCAGGGGCATTTCCTCTATGCAGACATTGAAACCTATGCATTGCACATGCAAGAAGTTTTTGCATCCCAATTCAAGGAAAACAAATTCATGCTCTGTGGAGATTTTGTCAGACAAATGCCTACCCTGGAAAAACTTTGCTGGGTAACGGATTGTAATAAAGAAGAGCTTGGCACATTTCTTAAGAACAATGCTTTTGAAACAGTTGATGAGACTGAGGATGTATTGCGTGCAAAAGGCATTGAAAACGTGATGCTGGAGTTTCAATTTTCTCCTACAAACCAACTCCAAAAAAGAAGTTTTATCCTCAATGGCTCGGAAGCATTTGTTGATGCATGGTTGAACAAATACCCGGCTTCATTGGAAACCATGCATACAGAACAGGATGCCTTCTCAGCAGCATCCATCCACTATATCCCATCATTCCTCAGGGAGGACCCTGCCATTATTGAAAGGGCGATCAACGGATCAGTAATGGATATTGTACAACCAACAGATATCAAATCAATCATTCATAGCCACAGTGATTGGAGCGACGGTACCAATACCATTGAAGAAATGGCCAAGGCCTGCATCGAAAAAGGATTTGAATACCTGGTCATCAGCGACCACAGCAAATCGGCTTTCTATGCCAATGGATTGACTGAAGAAAGGGTGAAAGCGCAGCACCAGTATATTGATGAGTTGAACAGAAAATATGCCCCTTTCAAGATTTTCAAAAGTATTGAAAGCGATATCCTCAATGATGGATCATTGGATTATTCCGACAACCTGCTCAGCACATTTGACCTGGTCATTGCTTCCGTTCACTCCAACCTTAAAATGAATGAAGAGAAGGCCATGCAGCGCGTGATGGCAGCGATTGAAAATCCTTTCACCACCATTCTCGGACACCCCACAGGAAGGCTGTTGTTGAGCAGAAAAGGCTATCCGCTTGACCATGAGAAGATCATTGATGCCTGTATTGCCAATAAAGTGGTGATTGAAATCAATGCCCATCCCAGAAGACTGGACCTGGACTGGACCTGGATTGCCAGGGCACAGGAAAAAGGAGCAATCTTGTCCATCAATCCGGATGCCCACAATGTTGATGGATACAATGATATCCGTTATGGAACACTGGCGGCACAGAAAGGTGGATTAAAAAAAGAAAACAACCTATCCAGTTTTAGCCTATCGGATTTTGAAGCTTATTTGAAGGGATTGTAGGGTCAAAATTTTTTCACTTCATTCCAGATCTCATCCATTTGCTCCAGGCTTAGATCGGTCATGCGCTGGCCCTTTTCGGTAACAATATTTTCCATTGCCTGAAAACGATTGAGAAACTTTTTATTGGTTTTTGCCAAAGCATTGTCTGGATCGATGTTCAGGAACCTGGCATAATTGATGACAGAAAAAAGCAGATCTCCTATCTCGTCTTCAATTTTTATTTTTTGCTGCTCTTCAACAACAGATTGGTTTGATGCATCAAGTTGTAGTGCATCATATTGCTCAACCTCTATCCTCACCTCTTCCATTTCCTCTTTCACTTTTTCCCAAACCTGTTCTTTGTTCTCCCATTCAAAGCCCACTTGCTTGGCTTTTTCCTGTATGCGCATGGCCTGCACCATCGGAGGCAGAGACCTTGGAACCCCACTCATTACTGAGGTTTTGCCTTCCTTGAGTTTTAAATTTTCCCAATTCCTTTTCACTTCCTCTTCATCCTTCACCACTACATCACCATAAATATGGGGATGACGAAAAATCAGTTTATCACAAATTCCGTTGATGACATCCTCGAAGTTAAATTGCTTTTGTTCTGTACCTATTTTGGTATAAAAAAGGATGTGCAGGAGGATGTCACCCAACTCCTCGCGAATGCCTTTCCAGTTTTCATCGGTGATCACATCCGCCAGTTCATGGCACTCTTCAATGGTCAACTGTCTCAGGGTATGAATGGTTTGCTTTCGATCCCAAGGGCATTGCTCACGCAGTTCATCCATTATTTTCTCCAACCTGACGATGGCGTGATTACTCATTTGTTTTTGTATTTTTTTGAGAGGTCAAGCAGCTCAATGTTTTTGAAATCAATTTCCTGTCCTTCGCTTTGCAAAGCAATGAAACCGCTCTTGAGCAATTTACCATCAATCTTGATGGCTGGATCATATCCGTTGGCAACGCCTCCGCCAATCTGTGGTTTGGTATACTGCAAAACGGTATCACCATTGATCAGGTGTGTTACCAAAGAGTCTCCCAAGACAATCAATTCAGCATGCACCCACTGGTCTCCGTAATAGGTTTTGGAAGATGAGCTGATGCAATGCCTGGGATCTTTCTTGCCTTGAAAGAAAATATCCGTACCCGGGGAACACATGTTTCCGGTTGGCCTTGAAACTCCGTCTTCCAATCCACCCAGTACCTGAAACTCAACGGAAATAGGCCAATCCTGTTCCTTGAGTATTGTGTGCGGATCCTGGGAGTGGTACATCACACCAGAATTGATCTTGGTGTAAGATGGGGCATCACTGCGCCAGATGCCCGTAAACCGGTAATCAAACTTCAGCTTAAAATAGGAGAATGGTTTGTTGTAGAACAGATGTCCATAGCGGTTATTGAACTGCTCATACTTATCATAACGGACTTTAATCACGCCATCTTCCGCACGAAATGTATTGCCGTAGTTATCGCCCACTTCATGGTGAAAAATCTTTACTGTCCAGTTGTCTAAGTCTTTGCCGTTGAAGAGTTTGATCCATTTTTCTTTTGGAGGAACACTGAAAGACAGGAATAAAATGGCAATGATGATCAGGCTGATGAATCTAGGCATGAGAAAAAAATATGGGGTGGAAGATACGGAGGAATGAAATATTTAACCCATAGGTGTATTGAAATATTTGAACGCATTGCCATCATACCTGCTTATTCCGTTGGCAGTGGCAAACCACATGAAACCATCCTAGTCTTGGTCAGCATCATTGACCACCCTTGAAGGCAGACCATTTTTAATCCCTAAGTCTATTTAGTCTCATTTGGTAAGATTCTAAGTAGCTTCTCTGAATCCGACCTTCTATAAATGATGCAATCAAATAATTTCTCCTGCCCACAATTGTTTTAAAAACAAGCTCCAAGGCATTACTGCTATGTCGCCAATTTTTCTTTCTATGGGATCATTGCTAACCACAATCTTTTTTTTCACAGCATATTCCTCTGAGAAATTTTTCAGTCCTTTCAAATGCCGAGTCTGAACATTGTCAGTTCCCTTTATTTCCAAAGCCACCTGATGATCTCCCAGAATAAAGTCTACTTCCATTTGTGATGTAGTTCTCCAAAAAGAAATAGGGTAATTCTTATCTGAATATTTGCTATGAGCATATAATTCCTGGTAAATAAAATGCTCAAAGGAATTACCAAAAGCTTCGCTTCCCATTTCTATCTTGCCCCGTTTCAACAGGTTGTTTGCAATGCCTACGTCGAAATAATAAAATTTGGGGGATAAAATAACCCTGCGTTTGGGCTTTTTCTGAAAAGATGGAACAAATCGCCCAAGCAGCGTATCTTCTAAAATTTGGAAGTATTCCCTAACCGTATTGTGACTAACGCCGCAGTCAGATGCAATGTTAGAATAGTTCACCATTTCTCCATTTGAAAAAGCAGCAGCGCCTAAAAACTGATTAAAGGCATTGATATTTCTAATTTTTGCTTCCGCAATAATTTCATCCTTAAGATAATTTCCAATGTAGGCATCTATCAGTTTTTTGGGATTATCAGCCAAATAATGCCTTGGTAACAGTCCGTTGTTCAATGCCTTTAACAAATCAAAATCTGGAATTTCTGATTGAATCAAGGGATACAGCTCATACCTTAGCGCTCTTCCTCCTAAAAGGTTTGCGCCAGATCTAATTATTTTTCTGGGACTGGATCCGCTCAAAATGAATCGGATTTTATGATTTGTAATCAGCCAATGAATTTCATCCAGCAACTCTGGTATTTTTTGTATCTCATCAACTATGACAGGGCTGTTGGCTGCTTGGGCTAAAATAGTTTCTCTAAACTGATGAGGATTAGTCAAATATCTTCTATATACGTCTGATTTCAATAAATCGAACCATATTGCTTCAGGGAATAAAGTTTTCAACAAGGTACTTTTCCCAGTTTGCCTAGCGCCCCATAAGAATAGGCTTTCATTGTCCGCACCTTCTAGAATTTGCTTTCTTGTAAACATCGTCTACAAATATACTTAGTATTTACATGATATTATAGATATATACTTACAATTATCATGTTAATTTAGGTAAAACCAGTTGAGGATATCGTAACAATTTAAAAAAAGGGCCAAAGAAATATTGCCCCTGTAGTGGATTATTAACAGTGATCGGGGGGGCGTGGATTACTTTCAGTGATCCAGGATGTCTTGCGGGGGGCTACAAATAAAAAGTCCCAAGACTGGATTGTCTTCGCTGCGCTCAGACATCCGAAGGGGGAGCTACAAACGCCCTTCCCTCGCCTTCGGCGATCTAGCTGGATTACTTTCAGTGATCCAGGATGTCTTGCGGGGGGCTACAAACGCCCTTCCCTCGCCTTCAGTGATTTATCTGGATTACTTTCAGTGATCCAAGATGTCTTGCGGGGGGCTACAAATAAAAAGTCCCGCCTTGCTTCGCAAGGCATGATTTTTTTATTTGTCTGCTTAGCAAAGCAAGCTTTGCACGCATCCAAACAAAAAAATCCCGCACATCGTGCGGGACTTTTTTGTTTGTGCCCAAGACTGGATTCGAACCAGCACGCCGTTTCCAGCGCTACCACCTCAAGGTAGTGCGTCTACCAATTTCGCCACCTGGGCCCGAGGGATGACAAATTTATGTAAAAATAAAGACATGAAAAAATGGACTGACAATTTTTAAGCAGATAGGCCCTAAATTTGTTGAATACATGCAACCTTCTGATCCTCATCCCAAACTTGCGGTCGTCATCCTGAACTGGAATGGCAAACATTATCTTGAAAAATTCCTGCCGTTTGTTTTGGCTTCCACCTATCCCAACATGGTTGTTTACGTGGCGGATAATGCTTCAACGGATGGGTCTGCTGACTGGGTAGGTGTACAATATCCTTCCATCAAGATCATTCGCAATCCCAGCAATGAAGGTTTTGCTGGCGGATACAACATGGCCCTCAAGCATGTGGAGGAAGAATTCATGGTACTCCTAAATTCAGATATTGAAGTGAGCCCGGGATGGATTGAACCCATCATGAAAATTTTCATGGAAAATCATGATGTTGCTGCCATACAACCTAAAATATTGGATTACAAAAACAAGGAAAATTTTGAATATGCAGGTGCGGCAGGCGGTTGGATAGACCGTTTTGGTTATCCTTTTTCTAAAGGAAGAATATTTGATGTACTTGAAAAAGATGAGCACCAGTACGACAAGCCAGCACCGATTTTTTGGGCATCGGGCGCCTCGTTATTTATACGTCATTCTGCATTCGATGCAGTAGGCGGATTTGACAATTATTTTTTTGCGCATCAGGAAGAGATTGACCTTTGCTGGAGGTTACAGCTGGCTGGCCATCGAATCATGTCTTGCCCGGCATCCATCATCTACCATATTGGAGGAGGAACCCTTGCCAAAAATAACCCGAAAAAAATCTACCTTAATTTCAGGAACAACCTGATCATGCTCTGGAAAAACCTCGAAGGAATTGAAGCTATCATTACCATTTCTTTTCGTTTCATGCTGGATGCCATAAGCGCATGGAAAAACTTACTTTCAGGACAGACTTATTTTTTTACCGCTGTCGTTAAAGCCCATTTTGGCTTTTTCATCTGGCTGATTGCCGGTCAGAAAAAAAGTATTTTTCCTGTGAAAAGGAATGGCAAAATCGCTGGAAGATACATGGGCAGTGTGGTTTGGCAACATTTTGCAAAAGGCAAAAACAGGTTTTCAGAAATTGTTGAAAACTGAAGTTGAAAAATAAACTTGATTCCTTATTTTTGCCGAGCAAAAGAAACATATGCAACAGAATACAACTGACATCGCTGAAAAGAAAGACTTTGGCAGAAACTGGGTAATGACTTCCCGTTTCCTGTTTCACGTCCAGCTCTTCGCCTTTATGGCTTTTGTACTGGGCGGATGCTATGGCTTGTACAGCATGAGCTACAAAGGAAAACCCAAAGTGGAAATTCCTGAAAGCACGCAGTACACTCCCAAATACAAATAAGAATTTTCTTTTTAAATTAAGATCTTATTCTTATTTTTGCACCCCCTATGTTCTTACACACAATGCGGAAGTAGCTCAGCTGGTAGAGCACAACCTTGCCAAGGTTGGGGTCGCGGGTTCGAATCTCGTCTTCCGCTCACAAAAATTCCATCTTTGATGGAATTTTTAGTTTAAGTTCGTTTGTTCTTTCATGCATTTCGCATGCCTCGGTGGTGGAATTGGTAGACACGCAGGACTTAAAATCCTGTTCGCCGAAAAAGCGAGTGCGGGTTCGATTCCCGCCCGAGGCACTTTAAAAAATACCCATTTCGGGTTATTGTTGGGCCAGTTGTTTCTCTCCCAATAGCATCTCAGCCAAAACAGCAAAGACCACCACTGCAATAGCGCCTATGGCATTCAGCCACAACCATCCAATGTTGGTAAACGCATACATGGCAATCACTACAATTTCGCCAAGTATGGCTGCATAAAAAACAGCACTCCCCTTTACTTTTTTCAGGTAAAACGCAACAAGGAAAATACCCAGCATCACCCCATAAAACCAGGAGCCCAGGATATTGACCGCTTCAATCAGGCTGCCCAGATTGGTGGCAAACTGGGCAAAAATGATGCAGAACATTCCCCAAAAAAGAGTGTACATGCGAGACAACTTGAATGCTTCTTCCTCGGAAGGATTTGCATTGATGTATAGTTTGTGAAAATCAATCAGGGTTGATGCCGAGAGTGAGTTCAGCGCTGCTGAGATGCTTCCCCAGGCTGCAAGAAAAATCACTGCGATCAGTAGCCCTATCAAACCTTTGGGCATATGGTCCAT
>JBJOOI010000002.1:0-16192 GCA_046051375.1 Bacteroidota bacterium
AAGCACAAGCCCAGCCACTGTTTCGCTGTCACCACGGATGGCATCAAAAACCCTGTTGGGAAGGTTCATCAGCTTGCAGGCCTCATTGATCATCATTTTCCCTTCAAAAATGAAATTGAATTCATCAATCCTTATGTTTACAGATTCCTCATCATCATATTCATCCCTGATCTCTCCTACGATTTCTTCCAGGATATCTTCCATGGTGATGATACCATCTGTACCACCAAATTCATCCACCACAACCGCAAAATGGGTCCTTTTCTGTTGAAAGTCTTTCAGCAGATCCTCCACCAACATTTGTTCATGGATAAAAAATGCCGGACGTACCAGGGATTTCCATTCAAAATCATCCTCCTTGTCCAGGTGTGGGATAAGATCCTTGGAGTGAATCATTCCTGCAATATTGTCAAGGTTCTCATTGAACACGGGAAACCTGGAATACTGTTGATCAGCTACTTTTTTTTTGAGCGCTGAAAATGAGATGCCAGCCTCTACACCCTGCACATCCAGCCGGCTGCGCATCGCTCTTCTTACTGTGATGTTTCCAAACTGGGCAATGCCCTTGAGAATATTTTTTTCCTCTACTGAACTTCCTTCTGCATCACCCAATCCCATGGCCTGATCAATCTGCTCCAGCCTGGTGCGCATGTCATTGTTCCTGCCCAAGGCTTTTTCAATATTGTCTGTAATGCCAGCAGTCCATTGGCCGGGTCGGCGAAACATGGTGGCATTCAACCAAACAAAAAAAGATGAATAGTAAGCAAAGCGAATATGGTTATTGGATGCCCATACCTTTGGCAAGAGCTCTCCAAATAGAACAATAATGACGATGGCAATCAGCATTCGAAGAAAGAACAAAAGAAAGCCAGTGGTTTCCGGCAACATGTCGTCCTTGACAAGATAATTGCACAAGAGGATGATCAACATCCGAAAAACCATGTTTCCTACCAGCATGGAAGACATCAACAAACGCGGCTCCTGCATCAATTGAAGGATCCTGGTGGATGCAGGATACTGGCGGGTACGCAAATTTTTCAATTCCCGGAAGCCCAGTGAGAAAAAGGCTATTTCTGCTCCGGAGTTCATGAACAACATCAGGATGGATGCCAGAAGCAAGATGGGAAGAACGATCATTGGTCAAAATTACAACAATTGAATAAAGATGCCACTGGTCAGCGGATGGATGTTTGATACCGGGTGATGAGCCTTGGAAAAGCCAATTGGCTGATGGATGAAATATCCATCCATTGGTACCCCTCAACTTTTACCAATGAACTGCTGCGCAGGTAGGCAATCCTGCATCGAATCTTTTGGTGTGTCAGCTGATGAACCATTTCATCAGAAACGGAAACCACCTCCCATTTTTCTTTTTGTGCACCCAGGTTCCAGAAAGACCAGGACTTCAATTCCTTTTCCTCAACAGGCTCATCTGTTTCCTTCAAAATGAATTCAAACAAATCCTGCCAAATGTCCTTGCCTTTTCGTTGTCTTATCAGTTGTTTGCCCATCGATTCAAGGATCAGGTAATAAAAGAATCTTTCCCGCTGCTTTATTTTTTTTGATTTAACTGGCAGCAATTCAATATTCCCCGTCTCAAAAGCCTGGCATTTTTGCTGAAAAGGGCATGCGCCACAAATGGGTTGACGGGGTTTACATACCGTTGCACCCAGGTCCATGATGGCTTGGTTATACAAGGCCGGATCATTTGTGTCCAGCAATTGCTCGGCCAGCTGTTCGAGTGCTTTTCTGCCTGCAGGAAGGTCAATGGGTGTTGAAATACCAAATACCCGGGACAGAACCCGAAGCACATTTCCATCTACCACAGCCAGGGGAAGACCGAAGGCAAAAGAGCCAATGGCAGCTGCGGTATAGTTTCCAATACCACTCAGGGCCAACAATCCTTCTTTAGAAGCAGGAAAAATGCCCGCATGGTCAATGCTAATTGTTCTTGCCGCCTTGATCAGATTTCTGCAGCGGCTGTAATAGCCAAGTCCTTCCCATAACTTAAACACTTGATTATCAGGTGCATTTGCCAGAGCATGCACATCGGGATAGCTTTCGATGAAGCGGTTGTAATAAGCAAGGCCCTGCTCAACCCGGGTTTGCTGAAGGATGACCTCACTGAGCCATATTTTATAGGGATCTTTTATCCCCTTCCATGGCATTTCTCTGTTGTTTTCTACCAAATGCCATTTTTTCAGGGCTTTTGAAAACCACACTTTATGTTGTTTTTCAACCACTTATATCAATTTATTTTGGTAAAAAGAAAAATTTTGTGCAATTTTAATAGGGTCCAAGACGTTCTAGGGCCTGAATTGGTAAATAAAATGTTTAAGGATTTACATCAAAAGTAAAATAAATAAAATCCAAAACTTTTAAACAATAACCAAAATGAGAAAAGCCGACCTGATCAATAAAATTGCTGAAAAAACCAATATTCCAAAAGTGGATGTATTGGTTACCCTCGAGACGATGTTCAAAGAGATTAAAGCAACCTTGTCCAAAGGTGAAAACATCTACATCCGTGGGTTTGGTTCATTCATCACCAAGAAAAGAGCAGCCAAAATAGGTAGAAATATCAAACGCAATACTGCTGTTCAAATTCCTGCACATTTTATACCCGCCTTTAAGCCTGCAAAAGAGTTCATGCAGGAAGTAAAAAAACTTGAAATTGATACCATAATCAAGGACGAAGGTTCTGATGACATGGGATAAGACATTACCTTTGCGCTCTAAATTCTGATCAATGTTGAAAAAACAGCAATGGATTGTGGTGGCTGCTGGAGCAGTGCTGCTTTTCGGTTTATTTATTTTTGGAAAATTTTCCCCTTCCCACAAGGAAGCTGCCCCACATGCACCACATGAGGGCCATACAGACAATGAAGGTCAAGCTGGAGCTGCTGCTAAACCGTTCGAAATCAATACATTCATCAGTGAATTGAAAAAAGAACTTACGCCAAGTCAATCGGCTTACCTCACCAGCTTGGAAGATGCATTGACCAGAGGAGACCTGGTTACACAGAGAAAAGCCAATTTTCAGTCATTGTCCGACTTCTGGAGAGACAGTGCAAGAAGCTTCCTTCCCTACATTTATTATTTTGGAGAAAAGGCTAAGTTGGAAAATTCTGAAAAAAACCTCAACTTTGCCGCCCATTCAATGCTGGAAGAACTTAGGGGTATATCAAACCCTGGATTGAAAAGCTGGATGGCAAATGAGGCCAACGACCTCTTTTTGCGCTCCTTGAAAATCAACCCGAACAACGACTCAACCATCATTGGTCAGGGAAGCACCTTTTTCTTCGGAGCATCTGGCGCGCCTATGGAAGGCATCATGAAAATCCGGACAGTCGCAGAAAAAGACCCTAACAATGTCTTTGCGCAGTTCATGCTTGGGTATGGAGGCTTGGTGTCGGGTCAAACAGATAAGGCTGCAGAGCGATTCAAAAAAGTAATCGAACTGGATCCTGAAAATACAGAAGCTGTATTTCTACTTGCTGAGCTCTATGAAAGGGCTGGAAAAAAGAAAGAAGCGATTGAGTGGTACGAGAGGGGATTGAAAAATGTGAGGAATCCGGAATTGGTGAAGGCCCTTGAAGAAAAGATTAAATCATTGAAATAATTTTTAACAACTAAACTTACTCTGACATGCCTTGTGGTAAAAAAAGAAAACGTCATAAGATAGCAACGCACAAACGTAAAAAAAGATTGAGAAAGAACCGTCATAAGAAAGGGAAGAAATAATCCCTTCTGTTCTCAACTATAATGGAATCATGGTGCATTGCGAAGAAAATATTTCTTGGCAATGCCCCTTTCTTTGTTTGCTATAATTCTCAGCATTCGCTTGAATAAAGAATTGGTCATAAACTCATCTGCCCAGGGTGTACAGATAGCCCTGTTGGAAGACAAGAAACTCGTGGAGCTTCATAATGAAAAAGCTGACGCAAGTTTTAATGTAGGTGATCTCTATTTGGGTAAGGTCAAGAAACTCATACCTGGGCTCAATGCAGCATTCGTTGATGTTGGCTTTGAGAAGGATGCATTTCTTCATTATACTGACTTGAGCCCCTTTGCAAAATCATTGCTCAAGTTCACGCAGCTTTCCATCAACTCCCCGGCATCCTCACAGCCTGATTTTTCAAACTTTACCGTTGAGGCTGAGATCGTAAAGACAGGTAAAATAAATGAAGTATTGGGTCAAAAACCCAATGTTCTGGTACAGATCCTGAAAGAGCCGATTGCAGCAAAAGGACCAAGGCTGAGTTGTGAAATCTCTCTTCCTGGAAGATTTGTGGTGATTACTCCATTCAATGACATCATTGCCGTCTCCAGGAAAATACATTCAGCAGAAGAAAGAAAAAGGCTTCAAAAAATCATAGAGGCCATCAAACCAAAAAATTTTGGCGTTATTGTACGCACGGCTGCCGAAGGCAAAAACACTGCTGAACTGCATGAAGACCTTAATGCATTGTTCAGCAAATGGAAATCCATCCAGCACAATCTCAGCGGTGCAGTTGCCCCAGCAAAAATCCTCTCTGAACAGACAAAGGCAACAAGCATCCTCAGGGACCTGCTCAATGCCGATTTTAATAAAATTGTGGTGAACGATAAGCAGATCTATGCAGATACAAAGGCCTATATCCAAAAAATAGCCCCAGATAAGGCGGAAATTGTTTCATTGTACTCAGGATCAGCCTCTGTCTTTGATCATACCGGCATCACCAAACAGGTGAAAGGTGCTTTTGGCAAAACAGTCAACCTTCCTTCTGGTGCCTACCTGATCATTGAACATACAGAAGCCTTGCATGTCATTGATGTCAATAGCGGATACAAGAGCGTAAGCAACAACCAGGAAGAAAATGCCCTTCAGACCAACATGGAGGCTGCAGAAGAGATTGCAAGGCAATTGAGGCTCCGTGACATCGGAGGCATCATAGTGGTCGACTTCATCGACATGAAGCTTCCTGAGAACAAGAAGAAGCTCAATGAAGCCATGGAGAACTTCATGAAGATTGACAGGGCAAAACACGCCGTATTGGCGATCTCAAAATTCGGACTCATGCAGTTGACCCGTCAACGCATGAAACCTGAGATGAACATCAATACCCAGGAACAATGTCCTTCCTGCCAGGGCACCGGTAAAATTTCCTCTACCCTTGTACTGGAGGATGAAATTGAAAAGAACATCAGTTACCTGAGCGAACAGAAACATAAATCACTCACGGTTGCAGTGCACCCTATCCTTCATGCTTATCTCACAAAAGGATTGATCTCCAAGCGCCGCAAATGGGCCTGGAAGTACAAGATCAAACTCGACATCAGAGAGGATTCTACCTATCACCTGACAGAGTTTCATTTCTTCGATAACCACGAAGAAGAGATCAGGCTTTAATTTGCCCAGACGCCTTTCCCCTTTAAGATCCTTAGACATTTACTGTTAGCTGATCAGCTCACACGCATGTGAATTGGAAAGTCCATTATACTGATGATTTGAAAATAAGAAAGCCGCCCATTGCTGAGCGGCTTTCTTCATATAAGGACCTTTCTACTATTGCTTTTTGAGCGTAATAGGATATGTACCATAGTTAGAACCATTGGGCAACTCATGTGTAAGGTTGATGGTGAAATCTCCTTTACAAGAAAAGAAGAATCCGCCAGTACCCCTACAGGTGAAGTTCTCAAAACCTGCACCATAGCTACCATAGGTTTGTTTTGCTACTGTCGCTGCACCAGTGGCGGGATCAACAGTGATGGTAACAGGATTGAGGCCTGGGGCTTCAGCCCATGGGAAAAGATAAGTAACCCTGGCACTTCCCGCAGAACCAACAACATTGCAGAGCTGACCTACTGCACCATCCCAACCATCTCTGGTGATGGCATACCTTCCAGTTGCCTGTGCAGGAACGAAAGGACAAACCACTACTGCGTTCCAGGTAAGCCTGAGGTTGTATTGACCAACAGTTGCCAGGTCAGGAAGCGTATTGGCTACGTCAAATTTCCTTCCGTCCTTGGTAACAACCTGGTTGTATAGGATATAGGTTTCGCCAGGGCCAGGGGTAGTACCCAAGGCAGTTGCGATTTCCTGACCAGTAACTTCCAGGTTATAAGTACCACCATTGTTGGTATACTCTTTTACTTTTTTCCAAAGAGTCCTGTCATTTGTTTGAGGAGCTCTTGTTACATAAACGACCAGCTTCTCTTGAGGAGAACCGTATTCCTTAACAGAGGCAGAAACTTTGCTTCCTGCGAGGTTGGTTGCGTCGATGATGTTGTTTCCTGCAGTAAGAAGGGTTACATAAGAACCAATGCTAAGGGAATTTACATCCTGAACAACTTCACCTTTTTGGCACGAGCTCATGGCTATAGCAACCAGGGCTGTGTAAAACAATGATGAGATGATTTTTTTCATGTTCTCTTGATTTTATTTGATGAAGCCAGCTGGGTTATTATCCCAAAACACTTGCTTGTCTATGGTTTTCTGGGTAATGTTCTTGTTCAAGTTAACCAATACAGAAGGATAGTAATGTGAGCGGATCATGTTACCACCAGCCTGTGCAACGGTAAATGACATACCACCTGGCCTTCCTGTTCTGCGGTAGTTATTGAAAGCATCAACGCCATTACCCCAAAGGGCAATATAGTATTCCTGCTGAATAATTTCCATTCTTGCAGCAGCAGTAGTTGCCCTGTCATAACGGCCCAAAACCAGGTTTACATAGGCATCAATCCTTGCAGCTGAAGGAATAGCAGCAGCCGGAACCGCTACATTCACAGTTGAAGGGTAACCAAGTACTTTGGAAATGGAAGCCCTGATACCAGACTCAAGCAAAGACCTGGGATTGCCTGCAGTACCCAAAGCAACTGCAGATTCAGCAGCTACGAAGTAGGTGAAAGCAGACTGCCAGATGGGTTGAATACCGGCACCTTGCGCACCCCTGTTCAAAGTAACAACTGTTCCTTGATTTGCATCAAAGTCTCCACCAAAAGGATAAACACCTACAGTAGTCCTAAAAGGACCATCGGGAGGAATTCCTGAGTTGTCTCCGTGGTTACGTCCCCAGAAACCTTGAGCACCCAATCCAAACTGGCAGAAAGGCATACCAGAGGTGTAATGAGAAGGAACTGGGAATGTTGAACAAGAGAGTGTATTAGAGGAAACAGATGCGTCATTGAGGGTCTGGCGATAGAAATAATAACGGGTCCTTGGATCCGAAGTATTCCTGGCTTCCTGATTGTTGAAAGTTCCCTTGTCAGCAGCCAGAGACCACATGAAATAAACACCCATGTAGTCACCAGGTCCACCAGCAGCTACATAGTTACCATTGTAACGAGGGTGTCTACTGTTGGGGTTTGCTTGTTTT
Source organism: Bacteroidota bacterium (assembly GCA_046051375.1). Taxonomy (GTDB): domain Bacteria; phylum Bacteroidota; class Bacteroidia; order Chitinophagales; family Chitinophagaceae; genus Pollutibacter. Next base: position 7,362 of record JBJOOI010000002.1, read on the forward strand.
GTTGAATACCTGAACTCAAAGTCATTAGCCGTGCCAGTCAAAGTTGCTGTAACGTCAGCATCAGCCAACAATGCATCAATTTTTCCTTTTGCACCAGCATCAACCAGACGGGTATTGTTCAAAGCCCTGAGTTTCATGAGCTTTGCAGTCCTTCTCCACCTTGCAGCACCATTTGCATCAGCGGCACCATAGAACATGTCTTGGCTACCAGGAAATGCAGTGGATTTTCCAAAATCTGCGATGGCAGCGTCCAGCAAAGCGATGGCTGCAGCATAGACATCACTACCCTTATCGATGGTAGGATTGGTATTTTCTGATCCGAGGTTTGCAGTAGTATAAGGGATATCACCAAACATATCAACCAGGGTGATTAGGGTGTACGCCTTCATGGTTTTTGCCATACCGGCAGCAATCCATTTTCTCTCTGCCTCAGCCACTGGAATCAACGCATTTGCATGCTTGAATACACCAGTGTATGCCGTGTTCCACAAACCATCAAATGATTGTGGGCTGTATGCAGCCTGATAAGTTGGGCCATACATTACTACTTGACGGGTAAGTTCCATACCGAAGCTGGAAGCCGTGTTGAAAAAGCCTGCAAAGTTCAGCTGAAGCTGGGTCAGGTAAAGATCAGCGTTCGCTGACTCTGGTGTAGGTCCGTTAGGGTTCACCAAAAGCTCATCAAGCTTTTTGGTACAAGAACCCAATAGGCTCACCGAGAGTACGAGGATGAATATTTTTTTCATGTTCATGTCGATCAATTTAATTGATTAGAAGGATACCCTAACTGACACACCATAACGCCTTGAGGTTGGACCTGAAAGGTATTCCAAACCACGAACATTACTAACACCAAGAGATGAAGTTTCAGGATCGAAATTCACATACTTGGGGAAGTTGGGTGCATTGTAGAAAAGGTTCTGTCCAGAGAAGGTCACAGAAAGCGATCCGAATGGAGTCTTGCTCAACTTTGCTGTAGGAACAGCGTATGAAAGTGAAGCCTCTCTCAAACGAATTTGTGTTGCATCGTATACAATAAGGTCTTGCATTCCGAAGAATCCGGAAAGAACGTTAAAGTATGCATAGCTCGCTGAAATCTGAACATCGTTAGGTGTACCATCTGCCTTAACACCAGGAAGGATCAAAGGAAGAAAACGATCGAAGTCTGTGTCTTTTGTCAAGCCACGACCAACAACCGTACCAGGAGTATAGGCAAGCATGTCTCCACCTTGTGTGTAATCCCACTGCATACGGAAGGAGAATCCTTTGTAACCCAGTGTAGAAATTCCACTCATTTTGAAATCAGGCGTTGGGTCGCCCACAATGCCGATTTCATTGGATGATACATAGCTACCCAAACCATTGGTCAAACGAAGGCCAGTCTTAGGGTCTTTCTTGGTATAAGAAGCCTGGATTACACCGAGTGGCTGACCATTGATGGCAAAAAGACCTTCGTTGGTGAAACCATCGATAACAATCTGCTTAACCTCGCTGGGAAGCGTAACCTTGCTCCTGTTTTGGAAATAGTTGGTGGTAAAGTCCCAAGTCCAGTTCTTGTTGCGGATGATGTTGTAGGTCAACTGCAATTCGATACCCTTGTTGCGCACAGAACCTGCATTGATTGAGGTAACGGTAAAACCTGATGATGGATCAAGTTCACGGTCAAGGATCTGGTCTTTTGAGTTCCTGTTGTAGTAAGTGAAATCAACATTGAGCCTGTTGTTCAACAAACGACCTTCGAAACCGATTTCAAATTCCTGCTGAAGCTCTGGGCTCAGGTTTGGATTGGCGAGACGGTTACCAATGCTGTTTGAATTGAATATGGTATTTTGCCTGTCAACAAATACGTTGGTATTGATGCTCAGGATGTTCCTTGTGTTGTAAGGAAAACCGAAGTTGGCTGATGTAGAATAACCAGCCCTCAACTTAAGGTAGTTAAGGATACGGCTGTTCTGCAAACCTGCAAATGCAGTTGTTGGCAAGAAAGACAAACTCGCAGAAGGATAGAAAATAGAACGATTGGCCTGCTCCAGGTTGGATGACCAGCTGTTCCTTCCACCTACAGTCAAGTAAGCGTATTCCTTATAGCTCAACAAACCTTGGGCAAAAGCACCCAAAGAAAGTGTACGTGATTTGAAATCAATGCGTCCACCACCTTCGTTGAAGTTATCGTGGATGATGAAGTTGTCATGGTCAAAAAGACCATATACAAGCTGCTGGGTAGAACGCTGACCATTTTGCTCATAGATACGCTCCTGAGAGTTTACACCTGCATCGATGTTCAGGCGGAAATCCTTGTTCAGGTCTGTTTGGTAAGCAGTCAACAATGAATGATCCCAGATGGTATTGTAACCATTGACGGTACGGTGCATTCCCAATTGGAAATCAGCGCCACCAACAACACCACCTTTGTTTTGGTTGTAATAGTTATAATCAGAATATTGATCATAACCTACACGGTAAAGCACGTTCCAATCTTTGGCGATATCATATTTCAATGACATGTTACCAAAGATCCTGTTGATCTTCTGTCCGGTGAAGGAGTTCTTCACAGTCCACACGGGGTGCTGGATATCGTTACCGCCCCTGTAGTAGGTAGAAGATTTATCCAAAGGATTCTCGTAAGGCAATTTGAAGAGGTCAACCGCACGAGGAGTATAAATCAGGTTACCAAATACAGACGATGCACTTGGGTTAGAACCAAATGAAGTTGAAGTGGGAGGAGATTTAAAATCAGTGATGGCATAGTTGAAAGTACCACCAACAGTGAATTTGTTTGACAACTTGGCGTTACCACCCAATCCAAAAGTATTCTTGATCAAACGGTTGCCAGGAGTAAACCCTTCATCGTCCATATAAGAATAGTTGGCATTGAATGTACCTGTAGCACCAACAGAGCTTGTAACACCTACTGAAGTGGTGCGAATCAAACCTGTATTGAAGAAGTCCCTTACAGAATTGTTGGGTTCATAGGCAATTTTCTTTCCTACAAACTCAGGGAATGCAGTCCTCCAGGGAGTACCAAATGCTGAAGAAGAAGCCCTGTCATAAGGATGCGCAACTGAATCTGGCGGAGTTTTGAATTTTCCACCCCAGTTGGAGAAGAAAGCAAAACCTACACCATTGTCAAATCCACCACCCCATGTATCCTGGTAGTCAGGAAGGTTGGCAACTTTGTTGGCAAACAATGACTGAGAAACTGTTACTTCATTTTTCTTGTTGGAGCGCCTGGATGAGCTGTTCTTGGTAGTAACCAAAACCACACCGTTACGTCCCAACTCACCATAGAGGGTGGTTGCACTCAAACCCTTCAAAACACTGATGTTCTCAATGCTGTTAGGGTCAAGATCCAAGAAACGGCTTGAAGTGGTGTTACCATAAACGAAGCTAGCCTGTGCATTGGTAGATGCATCAAAGGGAACTCCATCAACAATAAACAAAGGAGTAGAGCTACCGGAAATGGTGTTCACACCACGGATGATGATGTTGGTACCAGAACCTGACATACCGCTTGAGTTGAGGATGTCAACACCGGGTGCCTTACCATTCAAGAGACGAACAACGTCTCCATCAGGGCGAAGTTCCAATGCTTTTTTGTCTACCGAAGCAACAGCGTATCCAAGGGCTTTTTTCTCCCTGCGGATACCTTGTGCTGTTACTACAACCTCCTGGAGACCAGAAGTAGCAGACTTCAGCGAAATGTTGGAAAGGTTTGAACCGGCACGAAGGGTGATGCGGTCATACCCTACGTAGGTTACCTCAAGGTTGGTGTTGAGGTCCTTTACAGAAAGTGAAAAAGTACCGTCAGCAGCAGAGGTAGTTCCAGTTTGGGAACCTGCTACCTTGATCGATACACCTGACAAAGGAGAACCGTCGGAATCCGACACCTTCCCCTTTACAACTGTTTGCGCAAATACCATTGGTAATGCAAAAAGCAAACAGCACATGAACAGCGTAAGTTTTCTCATGCAGTTGATTTTTGTTTTAAAAAAACGATGATTGTCTTCAGCGAATATAACAATTTATTCACTTTTTAACCTCAGTTATGTAAAAAATGTCCCCTTTAAAGACCATATCTGTAATACGAAAAAGGATCAAAATGTTGATTTGCAATATTTTATGAAATAATTCAGTCTGCATTACCCTTAAAAAAAAATTATAGATGAACGAAAATAAATTTTACATTATAAAAATTTATATGTGTTAGAATTTATCCATAATCAGTTGTTTTTAAGGCCAATCATTAGATAAAATGAAAAAGTCTGGAAAAATCTTAAAATAGAACAAAATGTTAAAGTTTTTCTTGCTGAAATTTCCATGACAAATTCAAAGTTATGCACAGGCGCAAAAATTAAATTTTGTACTGTGGGAGCAATTTGTAATTTAGTGTTAGAATTTAATGGGTTAGTAAGTACAGGGGATTGGTTTCTACCAAACCCCTATTTTTTTGGTGAAAATACATCCGGCATAACGTGTTAAACCCCTCCATTTTGCTCTGCTGTTGATTACCTTTATTCCATGAGCAAAATCAAAAAAGCATTTTTTTGCAAGAGTTGTGGGCATGAATCGCCCAAGTGGTCTGGAAAATGTCCTGCATGCAATGAATGGAATACATTGACTGAAGAAATCATTCACAAAGAAACTGCAGGCAATAAAGTTTCATGGAAAGAGACAAGCCCTGGCAATTCAAAGAGCATTGAATTGAATGAAGTCGTTTCAAGGGAAGAAGAAAGAATCGTAACCAAAGACCAGGAATTGAACCGTGTGCTGGGCGGTGGAATTGTTCCCGGAAGTCTTATACTGGTGGCAGGAGAACCTGGCATTGGAAAATCAACTTTGTTTTTGCAGGACGCCTTGATGATGCATGAGTTGAGGATTCTTTACGTGAGTGGTGAAGAGAGTGAGCAACAAATAAAAATGCGTGCGAATCGCATCAATGTAGCCCATGATGCATTTTTTCTTCTGACTGAAACATCGACCCAGAGCATCTTTCAGGAGATTAAAAAAATAAAACCACAGCTGGTCATCATCGATTCTATTCAGACTTTGCAATCACCCTATATTGATTCTTCTCCTGGTACGATTTCACAAATCAGGGAATGCACAGCAGAGTTTCAACGCTTCGCCAAAGAAACACAAACACCTGTTTTTCTTATAGGACACATCACCAAAGATGGAAGCATTGCAGGACCCAAACTCCTGGAGCACATGGTTGACACGGTACTGCAATTTGAAGGTGATCAGCATTATGCCTACCGGATTTTGCGCACTACTAAAAATCGTTTTGGATCGACAGCAGAGTTGGGCATTTATGAAATGACAGGAACTGGAATGAAACCAGTGGTGAATCCTTCAGACATTCTCATCAACCAGAAAGAAGAACAATTGAGTGGCATTGCCATTGGTGCAACCATGGAAGGATTGAGGCCTTTGTTGATTGAAGTGCAGGCATTGGTTACGCCATCCGTTTATGGAACACCACAGAGAACGGCAAGTGGATTTGATTTAAGAAGATTACAGCTTTTACTGGCCGTTCTTGAAAAAAGGGGTGGCTTCCATTTTGGGACCAAGGATGTTTTCGTCAATATTGCTGGTGGATTGAAAATTGAGGACCCTGCCATTGACCTGGCCATGGTTTTTGCTTTGCTGAGTTCTTATGAAGATGTTCCCCTTTCACAAAAAACATGTTTTGCCGGTGAAGTGGGATTGAGCGGAGAAATCAGGGCAGTGAACCGGGTTGATCAGCGGATTTCAGAAGCAGAAAAACTTGGATTTGACAGCATCGTCATCAGCAAGTACAATAGAAAAGCCGAACCACACAAGGGCATCAAGACCATATCCGTGGCATTGATCGAAGAGGTTTACCGTACAATATTTCAGTAAATCCAGTCGTATGGTAAACGCCTGGTATGAGGCATTGGTGCATGTTTTCTATCCCTCCTTGTGTTATGGTTGCAACAATGAGCTGATCCAGGGTGATCAGTTTATATGCATGCAATGCCAGACTGAATTGGGAAGAACACAATTTGAAACCATCAGGAACAATCCTGTTGAAAAGCTTTTTTGGGGCAGGGCTGACATTCAATTTGCAGCCAGTACCTTTTACTATATAGACAAGACTCCTTTACAGCAGATCATCCACCAGATCAAATACAGGCAAGAAAAAGAACTGGGCATCCACATGGGCGAAATCATGGGAATCCATGGATCTGCACTCATCAATGCATTCAACATTGACCTATGCATACCCATGCCATTGCATCCCAAAAAAGAATACAAGAGAGGATACAACCAAGCCAGTTTGTTGTGTGAAGGGATCCATAAACAGACGGGGATTCCTTATAATGAAAAGGCCCTGGTGCGCAATGAGAACACCAGGACCCAGACAAAAAAATCAAGGATAGAAAGATGGGAAAATGTTGCGTCAGTATTTGATGTTGATGAACCAATGATCATCAAAGACAAACATGTTATACTGGTTGATGATGTGGTCACCACCGGGGCCTCAACGGAAGCCTGTGTAAACGTGCTGATGCAACATGGGGCAAAAACAGTTGGCATCTATAGCCTTGCTTTCACCCTTTAAAATTATTTAAGGTATGCTGTAATTTCTTCACCCATTGGCTTGACCTTGCTCGGGAATACAGCCAGGAGTGTTCCTTTTTCATCCAACAAAAACTTGGTGAAATTCCACTTGATTTCAGCATCCATCACACCGTTCTCAGCTTTGCTGGTCAGCCACTTGAACAAAGGATGAATATCCGTTCCTTTTACAGAAACCTTTTCTGCCATCACAAAACTCACACCATAATTCTTTTGACAGAAATCATTGATCTCTGCATTTGATCCCGGCTCCTGCCCGCCAAAATTATTGGCAGGAAAACCAACAATCACCAATTTGCTGCCATATGCCTTGTGCAATTGTTCCAGTTCAGCATATTGTGGTGTATAGCCGCATTTTGAAGCGGTATTGACGATTAATACTTTCTTTCCCTTGAACTTTGAAAAATCAATGGTTTGTCCCTCAATGGACGGAACCTTGAACTGGTGAATGGTTGCTGGGCCTGCAGCAAAAAGTGCAAGGGCTATCATCATGACTTTGATCATACAAATGGTTTTATTTAGCAATATAACACTTTCAAAGAGAAAAGGTTGATGAAAGCCTGCTGCAGTTGTCCTTGCTGACGTATATCATTATCTTTACATTATGTTATTCAGTGAAATCCCAGGACAGCATGCAGTCAAGGCCAACCTAGTCAATCTTGTAAGCAGCAACAGGCTCAGCCATGCCTTGCTTTTGCTGGGCAAAGAAGGCAGTGGTGCCCTGCAGCTTGCATTGGGGCTTGCCCAATATGTGGTATGCGAAAAAAACAAGCCAGGAACTGCCAATGGGGAACCCTCTTTGTTTGGAGAGCCCACCCTTACAACAACATTTCTTGAAGATGCCTGCGGCGATTGCCCTTCCTGCAAAAAATCTGCGGCACTGATCCACCCTGATATTCATTTTTCATATCCAACCATCGTGAAAAAAGATGGTGAGAAACCCATTGCCAGTGATTTCATACAGGAATGGAGGAGTTTTGTTGCCCAAACCCCTTTTGGCAATGCATTCGACTGGCTTCAGAGCATTGGCGCTGAAAACAAGCAGGGAAACATTACCTCCCATGAATGTGAAGAGATCATCAGAAAGCTCAACCTCAAAAGTTTTGAAAGTGGTTACAAGATCCTGATCCAATGGATGCCAGAATATCTTGGTCTGATAGGCAACAAATTGCTCAAGTTAATAGAAGAGCCTCCGGCCAATACCCTTCTCATCTTTGTGGCCCATGACGAGTCAAAGCTGCTTGCTACCATCTTGTCCAGAACACAGTTGGTCAAGATCAATCAGTTGGAATCGAAAGACATACAAGATTGGCTGATCAGTAAACAGGCTGTTCCGAGGGAAAAGGCATTGTCCATCGCCCCTTTGTCTCAGGGAAACATGCGAGAGGCCTTTCAAATTTTGCACAACAGCGATGAAAACTGGGAAGAAGTTTTGAGGGAATGGCTGAATGCCATCCTTAAAAATGGCCCTGCCGCACAGGTCAAATGGGTTGATGAGAACAGCAAACTGGGAAGGGAAAAACAGAAACAATTCATCGTCTATTTCATTCACCTGCTTTCCTGTGCTGTGCACATTGCCAATGTGGGAACAGCGCCTGAAATTGCAGACAATGAGCTTGATTTTGCCAACCGATTGCTCAGGCTTGCGGCAACTGAACAGCTGGAAGCCATCGTTACCGAGCTCGACAGGGCTTCCTATCAAATAGAAAGAAATGCCAACCCCAAAATACTGTTCATGGCCCTGACCATCAAAATTTATCATATCATAAAGGATAAAGCAGTAATTTTGGTACATTGATATAGATTATGGGATGTAGTTCATGCGGTACGAAAGACGGAAAACCCAGCGGCTGTAAAAGCAACGGCGGTTGCAGCTCAGGCGGTTGCAATAGACTCAATGTACATGACTGGCTTGCCAATTTGCCATTTACAGACCCTGCAGTATCCTGCAGAATTGTAGAGGTGACATTCAGCAACGGCAGCAGGAAAGAATATTTCAAGAATACAACACTTCATCACTTCAACAAGGGCGAATTGGTCAGCGTTGAGGGAGTTGGAGGATTTGATGTTGGCATGGTCAATCTCAGCGGAGAGCTGGTGCGCATGCAACTCAAAAAGAAGCGGATTGCGGAAGACAGTGCCGAACTAAAGAAAATATTACGAAGGGCCACGGAAGTGGACATCCAGAAATGGGAAGAGAACAAGGCCCGTGAAAAAGAAGCCCTCGC
>JBJOOI010000003.1:0-16060 GCA_046051375.1 Bacteroidota bacterium
CATTGAAGGCTGAGGTGGATGCCTACTTTGAACGCAACGGCATGAAGAAAACAGGCAACTGGAAGCTTTATGGCAAAACAATGATCCTGCTTCCATCAGCCATTGCCATTTACATGGCATTGATGATGGTCGACATGCATTGGGCAGTTTCATCACTCCTCTGGGTTGTATTTGGACTCAACATGGCTGCCATTGGATTCAATGTGATGCATGATGCCTGTCATGGCAGCTTCTCCACCAAGGGATGGGTCAATGATATTTTCGGACTTACCCATAATTTCCTTGGAGGCAATGCTTTCATGTGGAAGTTGAAGCACAATATCATCCACCATACCTATACCAATGTTGATGGTGTTGATGATGACATCAACAACATGCCATTCATGCGCCAATGCTCTACCCAGCCCTGGAAGCCCATGCACAAGTACCAAAGCGTGTACATGTTTGGCTTGTATGGTTTCACTTCATTGTTCATGTTCCTGATGGACTATACCAAGTATTTTTCCAAGAAAATTCATACCACTCCGTTAAAAAAAATGGAGACCATGGACCACGTGGTTTTCTGGACCGGCAAGCTGTTTTTCATCGCTTTCTATATTGTTGTACCGATTTTGATGATTGGCTGGCAGGCCTGGTTGGTTGGTTTTGTGATCAGTCAATTTACACTGGGCGTTACCATTGCAGTGGTCTTTCAATTGGCACATGTTGTAGAGCATGCTGAGTTTGAAGCGGCTGGTGTGGATCCTGTTAAAATTGAAAACGAGTGGGCCATTCACCAGGTGAAAACAACAGCCAATTTTGCTTTCTCCAACAGGATTGTGACCTGGTTTGTTGGTGGATTGAACTACCAGATAGAACATCACCTTTTTCCAAGGATCAGCCATATTCACTATCCTGCCATCAGCGAAATTGTGAAACAAACCTGTGAGCAGTTTGATCTCTATTACAATTACTTCCCTACTACCAGGGCAGCGATTGCATCACACGTGAGGTTTATGCATACGATGGGGCAACGCCCACAAGGTTACCTGGGTTTATAACCAGCACCAGCAAGAATTTTATTGGCATCCAGTGCAAGCAGTTCATTGAGGCTTGTGGCTGGATGCTTTTTCATGTAGGCCCTGATGAGCTGCCTGCCTGTATACAATGAAATGAAACCCGGTGAGCCCAGGCCGAATTCAGCAGTAGAAGGCCCATCCGTAACGAATGAGCGAGTCTTCAAAAGATCAGTTTCAAACAGGAGGTTGTTTTCATTGATATAATTCCAGATGAATCCTTCGCTTTTCTTGACTGCCTCTAATTGTGTTTTTGTGTAGCCGAGTTTGATCTCCTCTTTTGCGTCGGGCAGCAGCAGGTCCAACAAATACATTCGCTTTCCATGGTCTGCCAAAAGGGCCAGCATTGAACCGCCCAGTTGAAGGGGAGCATGGATATCATCAATGATGTTCTTCATACAGTTTACTGCGATGTTGTCTGTATCAAACTTTCTTGAAATGTATTCAGGATAGAGCTGCATGCCTGCCTCACTTTTGTACACCATTGAATTTTCGCCAAGGTGCAATTGAAGACCGGCACAGAGGCCAAAGGTCGTGATGATGTCACCGGATCCTCCGGTTTGGCTGTATGCAAAAGCATCAATAGGTCCAATGAAGGTGATGAATTGCTCTGGTAACCGGTAAGAGGGGAAATAATATTTTACATATTTCAGTCCCTCTTCAATCTCCGATTTTGCAGCATTCACGCCTTTGTCAATTTTCTGTGTAGAATCATAAATCGGTCTGTAGTCCCGTATAAATGCTTTGATCGCCATCTCCCATTGGGAGGTATCCTTTCCTTCGAGACCAAGTATTTTTCCTGTATAATCATTCAAAAAATCATGGTATTCAAGCCTTAGTTGATCAAACCCCTTATCAAGATTGTTGGTGTCCAACGCAAAAAAATCTTTTTCAAAACGCTGCATTTTCAAGTTGACCTTGATATGGCTGACATCAGGCTTGGCCGGGCTTTCATCACAGCCAGAAAACAATGATCCAGTAAAAAAAACAAGGGCAATCAACAATGGGTTTTGTACGCTCAACTTCATTTGTATTCAGTTTTGGGATATAAAATTAATCATTCTGCGATTGACCATCTCAGGGCTTTTTCTTTTTAACAATAATTGCCTTTATTTTCTCAATTTTGCTCCATGAAGATTTACGTTGCCCAACAGAATTACCATATTGGGGATTTTGCCCTCAACAGGGACAAGATCATCCGGGCTGTTGAGGATGGGAGAAAGGCCGGGGCAGATTTGATTGTCTTCTCTGAATTATCCGTTTGTGGTTATCCTCCACGCGACTTTTTGGAGTTTGAGGATTTTATGCAGCGAACAGAAAAAACCATTCAGGAGATTGCAGAGCATAGTCATGGACTGGGCATCCTTCTTGGAGCGCCTACACCCAATCCGCAACCAGAGGGAAAAGACCTGCTAAACTCCGCCTTGCTCTTGTACAATGGCCAAGTCCAGGGAATCGTCAGCAAGAGTTTGCTTCCCAATTACGATGTGTTTGATGAGTACCGCTATTTTGAGCCCGCATACAGCTGGAATTGCATTGAATTCATGGGTAAGAAACTGGCCATCACCATTTGTGAAGACATCTGGAACCTGGGGGATAATCCGCTTTACAGGGTCTGCCCCATGGATGAATTGATGAAGCAAAAACCTGATCTCATGATCAACCTTTCCGCTTCCCCATTCGACTATGATCATGATGAGGACCGGAAAGAAGTGATCCGCTTGAACGTGAAGAAATACAAGCTGCCCATGATTTATTGCAATGCGGTGGGCGCACAGACAGAAATTATATTTGACGGCGGCAGCCTGGTATGTGCAGACGATGCAGTGATTGCTGCAGAGATGAAATATTTTGAAGAGGATTACCTGCTGGTGGATACTGAAAATCTCACGGGAAAGGGTGATTCCGCCGATGCAACCAGTCATCACCTGATGACAGCTGATATGCGGGTAGCCAAAACCGATGATCCTGATACCATCATTGCCTACCTCACCAAGGAGAACAACATCGCGCAGGTAAAATCTGCACTGGTATTGGGCATCCGCGATTATTTTTCCAAAATGGGTTTCACAAAAGCCATCCTTGGATCCAGCGGTGGTATTGATTCTGCCGTGGTGCTGACCCTTGCCGTTGAAGCGTTGGGAAAAGACAATGTTACCGCTGTGTTGATGCCCTCCGGTTTTTCAAGCAGCCACTCTGTTGATGATGCGGTTGCACTCAGCCAGCAGTTGGGCAATCCCTACCATATTGTGCCGATTCAACCCGTTTATGAATCCATCCTTGGGACGTTGGATCCTTTGTTTGCTGGTACAGCATTTGGGTTGGCAGAGGAGAACATACAAAGCCGGAGCAGGGGCAATATCCTCATGGCCATTGCCAATAAATTTGGACATGTACTGCTCAATACATCCAACAAAAGCGAACTGGCCACAGGCTATGGAACCTTGTATGGTGATATGGCCGGTGGATTAAGTGTGATTGGTGATCTCTACAAAACACAGGTATATGCCCTTGCACAATACCTTAACAGATCCAAAGAAATTATCCCAGGCAATATCCTCACCAAGGCGCCTTCAGCAGAACTGAGGCCCAATCAAAAGGACAGTGACAGCCTGCCGGATTATGATGTACTGGACAGGATCCTTTATCTCTACATTGAAAGACGGAAAGATCTTACAGACATTATTGCCGCTGGATTTGATGAAGCGCTGGTAAAACGAGCCTTGAAACTGGTCAATGCCAGTGAGTACAAACGGAACCAGTTTTGCCCCATCATCAGGGTCAGTACCAAAGCCTTTGGCGTGGGAAGAAGGTTTCCGATTGTTGCAAAATACCTCAGTTAACCCGATATGTTTACCTTGCAGCAAGAATGAAGGGAACCATCTATAAATCGACAGGAAGCTGGTACTCCGTAAAAGGAGAGGACAATGCTTTTTACAAGGCAAGGCTGAAGGGGAAATTCAAAATGGATGGCATCACTTCAACCAATCCTATAGCCGTAGGTGATGATGTTGTATTTGAAATGGAGGATGAACTGGAAAACAGGGTGATGATCACCGAACTTTTCCCCAGAAGAAATTATGTCAACAGGATATCTCCTGCCAACAGGAGAATGCACCATATCATTGCATCCAATCTCGACCAATCCTTGTTGGTGGCCACACTCAAAGATCCGCGTACTTCTGTAGGTTTTATTGACCGCTTTTTGGTTACCTGTGAAGCCTTTCATATTCCCGCCATCGTGTTATTCAACAAGGCGGATATTTATGGAGTGCAGGAGATGGAGTTGTTTCAAGAAAGAAAGGCCATGTATGAAAGGGTTGGCTACAAGGTTCTCCTGACTTCTGTCAGAACAAAAGAAGGAATTGATTTGCTGAGGGATGTTTTGCATGATAGGATGACCTTGATCAGTGGACATTCGGGTGTCGGAAAATCAAGCCTGATTAATGAGATACTTGAGAATGAAAACATCCGCACCAGTGAAGTAAGTGACTGGAGTGGAAAGGGTATGCATACCACTACATTTGCGGAAATGTATGATCTCCCCAAGGGCGGAAGACTGATTGATACACCGGGCATGCGGGAGTTTGCGATTGCGGATATTTCAAAACAGGAGCTCTCCCATTATTTTCCTGAAATGAGGGCCGTCATGAACGATTGCCAGTTCAATGATTGCATGCACATCAACGAGCCGGGTTGTGCAGTGAAGAAAGCCGTCATCAATAGCGAAATACATGAGGAGCGTTATGTGAGCTATCTCACCATCCTGGACAGTATTCAGGAAAAGCAGTGGTAATCACTATTTGAACCAACTGCTGTACATCGAATAATTGTTGGCAATCCTTTCTATCTCTCCGCTGATTTTTTCGGGTGAAATGTCTTTTACTTTTTTGGCAGGTACACCTGCAAAAATAGAACCTTCAGGTACAATGGTACCCTCCAATACAACAGCTCCAGCTGCAATGATGGAGTTGCTTCCAATCACAGCCCTGTCCATCACGATGGCGCCCATTCCAATCAACACATTGTCCTGTACTGTGCAGCCATGAACAATGGCAGCATGTCCGATGCTCACATTGTTTCCGATGGTGGTAGGATTTTTTTCATAAGTACAGTGGATGACAGCATTGTCCTGGATGTTGACCCTGTTGCCGATGCTGATGCCATTTACATCGCCACGGACCACGGCATTGAACCAGATGCTGCAATGGTCGCCCATGCGCACATCGCCAACAATGGTGGCATTGGGGGCAATGAATACATCTTCACCAAATGAAGGGGAGATACCTTTTACAGGGAGTATGACTGGCATATTTTTTCTTAAAGTTATCGCATATTGCGGAACTTTGCCTTCATGAACCAACGGGAACTTTTCTTGCAGCATGTTGCACAAACCTCGGATGCGCCGCTTGCATTGGAGATTGTTGCTGCAGAGGGTTGTAAGATGTACGATAGACAAGGCAAGGAATATATTGATGTCATCAGTGGCATCAGTGTTTGCAATGTTGGGCACCGCAATCCAAAAGTGGTGAAGGCCATCAAGGATCAGGTTGATCAGTACATGCACATCATGGTATATGGTGAGTTGATTGAATCTCCCCAGGTGCAGTATGCTTCAAGACTGGCCAGTTTGCTGCCTGCATCATTGGACGCCGTCTATTTTACCAGCTCAGGTTCAGAAGCCACAGAGGGTGCCATGAAGTTGGCCAAGCGATTGACAGGGCGCACCAACATGGTGGCTTTCAATGACTCTTATCATGGCTCAACACAGGGGGCATTGAGTGTCATGGGCAGTGAATATTGGCGAAATGCTTATCGGCCCTTGATTCCGGGAATCAAACATGTTCATCATAATCAGTTTGAATCACTGGAGGCCATTGATGAACATACTGCCTGTGTAATTGCAGAACCGATTCAGGCAGAAAGAGGCGTCATGTCGCCTTCAATCGCGTGGATGAAAGCACTGAGGCAACGTTGCACGGAAACAGGCGCTTTGCTGGTCTTGGATGAGATACAGACCGGATTCGGAAGGACAGGATCCATGTTTGCCTTCGAACAATTTGATGTTGTTCCCGATATACTTTTGTTGGCGAAGGCCCTTGGCGGGGGAATGCCATTGGGAGCATTTGTGGCATCAAAGCAAATGATGGACCATTTCACCCTTAATCCCGTGCTTGGTCATATCACCACCTTTGGTGGTCATCCTGTTTGCTGTGCTGCAGGATTGGCTGCGCTGGAATTTTTAGTGGATGAAAAATTGATTTCCCAGGTAAAGAAAAATGAACGGCTATTTGCTGAACTGCTGCATCACCCGATGATCAAGGATTTCAGGTCTGCTGGATTGTTGATGGCCATTGATTTTGGCACATGGGATCTGAACAAGAAAATCATTGATCGTTGTATCGCTAAAGGGGTATTCACGGACTGGTTCCTTTTTGCTTCTCATTGCATGCGATTGGCCCCACCCCTGATCATCACAGAAGAGGAAATACGAACAGCCTGTAGCATCATTCTCTCATGTTGTGATGATCTGCAAGCAACGCATTAGAAGCTGAACCTGAAACTTCCAAAAACGCCAAACCTTTTGTAATCCTCAGTAGGCATAGGCCTTGGCGCCATTCTCCATACCAAGTCCAGTCGAAAGAATCGGAAAATATTGTCAATGCCTGTACCTATTTCCATATAGGTTTTTCCATTCAGGCTGGTGAAGGGGAATCCATTCTTGAAATTCAATGCCTTGTTCTCATCATTCAGCCCTCCCCAAAGCATTTTTATGTTCCAGAACTGCCGCAGTTTCAGGAACTTGTTCATGGGAAGGAATCTGAACATTCCACTGCCTATTGTATGTTCAAAATTCATTCCTGCATATTCATCAAAGATGTATTCAAATCGGTTCATGAGGTTAAACGCATACTTGTTGTAATAGTAGATTTCATTGCCTGGAGCAATACTCAGCAGCATGTAGGGAAGCCTGCCATTCACCTTGCCGGCATAGGCATTGTAATAGATGCTACCGGCAGGCGGAATTTTCAGGTAGTCACTGATGCTGAATGTGAATTTTGAATAGGAATAGTTGCTGTTCAGCACCCCCTTCATGCCCTTTGTATAGAAAAACTCAACAACGGGAAAGTCGCTTCCAAGGCTGGTTCTGAAGAAATCATCTTGGAGGAATCGTTCAAGGTAGGCAAAACGAATTTTAGTATTGAATTGAAAGTCGTTGAAATTGCCGACATTATCTGCAGATATAAAATCAGATTTTCCAGGAAGGTTCCTGATGGGGTTGTACAATCTCCTGTGAAGGTTGATGTTGAAGGATAGTCCGGTTAACCATTCCTTGAAATATTCAATTTTTTGTTGTTCAATTTTGATCAGCTTGATGGGTACATTTGCTTTTCTTGAGGTGAGTGCAAAGAGATTGTCATATCCTATTTCATCGTAATAAGTTTGTCCATAATCCATGTCATTCTTGTAGAGCAATCGGATGCTGCTGCGGGGATTTTTTCCCAGCATGAACAGGGCTTCAAACTTGCCCTTGAATTGTTTGTCTTTTGTGCCATAGGCAAGGTAGGAGGAGAGATAAACATTCTTGTTGAAATGATAGTTGGTGCCGAGGTCAAACCTCAGGCGTAAACCCTCATGCACATTGCCGCTGATCCAGTTCATCCATGGTCCAATTTCATAATTGCCAACATAACGGTAGCCGGTTCCAATGAATTTGAGCCAGTCTGTGTAACGCTCAAACAATGGCATTTTCAAAAGCGTATCAGCGAGTTTGTAAAAATTGGATTCATTTTTATTCAGTGCCTCGTGTCGGTTTTTTGTCCAGAAACTGTCCGTTTGTTCCATTGCATTTTCCGCCACTGTAATCAATTCCCTGCGCTTGTCATCAACGATATTTTCAAGCATTGATGTAGGAAGGCCATCATCACCCAGTTTCACCTTTGAATAGGTGGTTGTTTTTTTTCCGATAAGGCTGAGGTTTTTTTTGCCTGCTATGTTGATGTTGGCAATAAATTTATCTTTCGAAAGAAACCAGATGCTGTCTTTGATGAGTTGGTACTCTTGTACCAGGCTCAGTTTCTCAATGAAGTTGATATTCGATCCTGGGCTTACCTGCAGGTTCATTTTTTGGATTGCATAGCTTGAGTCGGCTATCCACGCATCTCCCTGAAAAGTGCTTTCCCCTTTGCGTTTCGGAAAGAACAGCAGATGGAAAAATCGTTTTCCGGCAATGTATTGCGTGTCAGGAACTTTATAATGATAATAGAGGTCTCCATCATTGCTGATCGGGCTAATATATTGCCTCTCAAAAACAGGAATGAAATTTTTGTAGACATTGATGTTTTGGTACATCCCTCCAAGGAATTTGGAAACGCTTTCATTTTTCAATCCAACCGTTTTGCTGGCACGGATGACCTCCCTGGTTTTGTGTGGGTCTTTCTGTGCATAGTAGTCTGAAATGTTTTCTATCAGATAGACTGGAAGGATAGGCTCAGCCTCAGAGACGGTATCAATATTGTTGAGGATAAACTTGAAAGGCTTTGGTGGAAGAATGCTTTTTTGCATTTTCTCTACGTTGACGTTGTTGAGGTCAATTTCAAGTTTGTTGTAGAGCTCATAGCTGTAGCTGTCAAAGCGGCTCCTGTCATTGTTTTCCTTGTATTTGACAATCTTGCGCCAAAGCAAATATCCCTTGTTGAATTTGCTTTTTACAACCACCTCTCCGGCATCTTTTTTCCGCTCCATCTGGATGATGATATCGATATCAGTCAGGCTGGTATCCAGAAAGATGTAGCGGTCTTCAAATCCCGCATAGGTAATCAGAAGGGTATCTGAGGGCCAGGCACTGAGTTGATATACGAACCTTCCGGAGGAATCACTTGATTTGGTAAATTTCCCACCCTTGAACACAACAGTTGCAAAGGGGATGGGTTCTTCAGAATGCATGTCGCGGATTTGGGCACGCAAATGTTTCTGTTGGGAGAAACCTGCAGCTGCGGATGTCAACATCAATAACAAGCCAAACAGCCTCAAGATTACCGTCATACAAAGATTTACACTAAGACCACAAAAAACGCAATTGGTTTATTTGCTCAGGTGCATGCTTCTTTCCTTGTACAAGGTCCTGAAATAGGGATCCCTGAGGTCTTTGATGAAACGGATGGCCTCACCAGTCGACTTCATTTCTGGACCCAATTCCTTGCTCACGCCAGGGAATTTATCGAAGCTGAACACCGGTTCCTTGATGGCAAAACCTTCCAACTTTTTCTCGTAGGTAAAATCAGTCAACTTGTGCGTTCCCATCATGATCTTGGTCGCAATGTTGAGGTAAGGGATTTGATAGGCTTTGGCAATGAAAGGTGTTGTTCTGGAAGCACGAGGATTGGCCTCAATCACAAATACCTGGCCTTTCTTGATGGCAAATTGTATGTTGATCAATCCCCTGATATCAAGGGCCCTTGCAATTTTTTCTGCATAGAACTCCATGGTGGTCACCTCAAGTGGTGTAAGGTTGAAGGCGGGAAGCACAGCATTGCTGTCTCCACTGTGGATGCCCGCTGGTTCAATATGTTCCATCACACCCATCACATGAAAATTTTCGCCATCGAAAATTCCATCAATTTCTGCCTCCTGGCAACGATCCAGGAAATGGTCGATAAGGATCTTGTTGTCAGGCAAATGCTTGAGCAGGCTCACAACAGCAGATTCCAGTTCATCATCGTTGATGACGATGCGCATTCTTTGTCCTCCCAAGACATAAGAAGGTCTGACCAGAACGGGGTATCCCACTGTCTTGGCCACTTCAACCGCTTCGTCTACTGTATTGGCAGTTCCATAATTTGGATAAGGAATCTCAAGGCTTTTCAGCATATCACTGAATCGTCCACGGTCTTCGGCAATGTCCATGTTGTCAAAGGATGTGCCAATGATTTTGATGCCTTTCTTGTGCAGTTTTTCTGCCAATTTCAGTGCTGTTTGTCCACCCAACTGTACGATTACACCTTCAGGTTTTTCATATTCAATCAATTCCCAGAGGTGTTCCCAAAAAACAGGTTCAAAATAGAGCTTGTCTGCAATATCAAAATCGGTAGAAACGGTTTCAGGATTGCAGTTGACCATGATGGCTTCATATCCACATTCCTTGATGGCGAGCAAACCATGTACGCAGCAATAGTCAAACTCAATGCCCTGGCCAATCCTGTTCGGACCTGATCCCAATACAATTATTTTTTTCTTGTCGCTTACCTTGCTTTCGTTGGTGCCATTGTTTTCAAAACTGCTGTAGAAATAAGGTGTTTTGGCTTCAAATTCTGCTGAACAAGTATCTACCATTTTGTAGACCCTGGTGATGCCGGCTGCCTTTCTTTTTTCGTAGACAGCATCCTCAGTGCCATCTTGCATGATCTTGCAAATCTGCTCATCGCTGAAGCCATGGTGTTTTGCTTTTTTGATCAATTCAATGGGCAGCGAATCAAATTTATGTTTGGCAATTTCTTTCTCAACGTCTACAATTTTCTGGATTTCGTAGATGAACCATCTGTCGATCAGGGTAGCCTGACAAATTGATTTCACGCTGATGCCCATCATCAGGGCATCCTTGATGCGGAATATCCTGTCCCATTTGGGCGTCTTCAGGTACTCCAGTATTTCATTGGCATGCATCATGCTCTTGCCATAGTATCCCAATCCGACTGCATTATTTTCGAGGCTTTGACAGGCCTTTTGAATGGCTTCGGTAAAACTTCTTCCAATGGACATCACTTCACCTACAGATTTCATCTGAAGCCCAAGGGTATCGTTGGCCCCTTTGAACTTGTCAAAGTTCCATCTTGGAACCTTGACGATGACATAGTCCAGTGCGGGCTCAAAATAGGCTGAGGTGGTCTGGGTGATTTGGTTTTTTAACTCATCAAGGCTATACCCCAGTGCCAGTTTTGCAGCAATTTTGGCAATGGGATATCCCGTTGCCTTGGATGCAAGGGCAGAAGAGCGGCTTACACGCGGATTGATCTCAATCGCGATGATTTCTTCAGTTTCAGGATTCAAGGCAAACTGCACGTTGCAACCACCGGCAAAATTGCCAAGGTCACGCATCATCCTGATCGCCGTATTCCTCATCAGTTGAAAAGCGGTATCGCTCAATGTCATTGCTGGTGCTACTGTGATGGAATCACCGGTATGAACCCCCATGGGGTCAAAGTTCTCTACTGTACAGATGATGGCTACATTGTCCTTGGAGTCCCTGAGCAATTCAAGCTCAAATTCCTTCCATCCCAACACTGCCTTCTCCACCAATACTTCGTGAATGGGGGAGGCAGACAAACCGCGGTTCAGTGCTTCATCCAAAAATTCCTTGCTGTGTACAAAGCCTCCACCGGTTCCGCCCAATGTGAATGATGGACGGATCACCAGCGGGAATCCAATTTCCTGGGCAAACTCCTTACCCTCCAAAAACGAGTTGGCTGTTTTCGCAGGGGCTACCTGGATACCCATGCGGATCATCCATTGCCTGAAGAGTTCCCTGTCCTCGGCCTTGTCAATGGCTTTTATATCAACTCCAATCAGTCTTACATTGTATTTCTCCCAAATCCCCAACTCTGCAGCCTCTTTGGCCAGGTTAAGGGCTGTTTGTCCACCCATGGTGGCCAACACTGCATCAATCTGGTTTTCCTGAAGAATTTGTTCGATGCTTTCCGTATTCAATGGCAAAAGGTAAACCCTGTCAGCCATCATGGGGTCGGTCATGATCGTTGCCGGATTGGAATTGATCAGGATTACCCTGATGCCCTCTTCGCGGAGGCTTCTGGCAGCCTGGGTGCCTGAATAGTCAAATTCGCAGGCCTGGCCGATGATGATGGGTCCTGAACCGATGATGAGTACTGATTGAATCGAAGCGTCTTTTGGCATGAGATAGACTTGAGATTATTGGTTGATGGGCATAAAAAAACCGGGTTATACCCGGGGGGCAAAGGTAATGTTTGGACATAACTTTGCGAAGTAAATATTCAGATATTCAGCAAGATTGACTTTTCTGTTGAAACTTGGTGGGAAATTCAGGCCTGGTTATGGTAGGCTGCCATTTCAAAATCCTCCACAACGGCAGTTTTCCCCATATCGGGGAACTTGACAGCATCATTCAAAGATTCATTCTCCTTTTTTTTGCTGATGCCTACAAGGGCAGCCAATGCCGCCCATACCAATACGATTTTTGTAATTATGTATTTCATGTTGATGGTGCTGTTATATAGACAACGAATGAGTCCGATATGTTGTATGACCCCATTGGTTTTTTTTCAATAACTCTCCAAGCGCCTGGAATCAGGGTTTTCTTGAATTCTTGCGATACAAGATATAAAATGCCATCATCTGGCAGTAGCTTTGTGCCATGCGGTTCTTCCTGATTTCTTGTGTTTCCTGGATGATTGTTGCTGCCAGTGCTGTCGCCCAGCCTCCCGGCGGATTGAATTATTTTTCCTATCCCTTGTCGATCAAGCCCAAGCTCAACGCCAATTTCGGGGAAATGAGGAACAACCATTTTCACATGGGGCTGGACCTTTCAACAGAGGGAAGGGAGAACCTGCCGATCCTGGCTCCGGCAGATGGTTATCTCGCCCGCATAAAGATTGAGTCCGGTGGATTTGGCAGGGCCCTTTATCTAAACCATCCCAATGGAACCACCACCCTATATGCCCACATGAACAGGTTCATCCCTGCAGCAGAACAATACCTGAAGGCAAAACAATATGAACAGCAAAGCTGGAAAATTGATGTAAACCTGCCAGCTGATCTTATTCCGCTCAAAAAGGGTCAGTTGATTGGGTACAGTGGAAATACAGGTGCTTCTCAAGGTCCTCACGTGCATTTTGAGATCCGCGATACCAAAACAGAAAACTGCCTGAATCCTTTGCTGTACAGGTTTCCATTGCAGGATGTTACCCCTCCTGATGTTTATCGGCTTGTTTTTTATGACCGGGACAAAAGTATTTTTGAGCAAGCTCCGGTTCCATTTAGTCTTGTCAGGATGGGAAATGAATTCAAACCATTGGGTTTGGTGGAACTGCCTTTTGACAGGGCCTTTATTGCCATTCAGGCCACGGACAGGATGACAGGAATTCCCAACCCCAATGGTTTTTTCAGTGCATCGCTGTTCAAGGACGATGAGTTGGTTTCCGGCTTTGAGATGGATAATATCGGATATGACAAGACAAGGTATCTCAATGGCCATATCGATTACCCGACCCGGGCCAAAGGAGGGGGTTATTACCAGATGTTGTTCCAGCCCAAAGGCTATGGAGTGGATATGTACAAACCCAATAATGCAGAAATTGATCACATCCGGGTTTCTTCAAACCCGGAACCCTACAGCATCAAAGTGACAGATGCCTATGGGAACAGTTCCTATGTGGAATTCAGGGTCGTAAGAAAGCCGGGGGAAAGATACGCGAATGTTTTTCCTGGTGAGTTGATGGAGCCCAATACCCTCAACATATACGAAGATGAAAACATCCAGTTTGTTTTCAAGGAAGATGCATTTTATGATGCCTTTCATTTTTCTCTACAATCATTTTACGCCAACAGTGCAGTGGAACTTTCTTCTGTTTATCAAGCGCTTCCTGCAGATATCCCTGTTCAATCATATTTCACAGCCCGCCTCAAACCCAACAGGAACAACCTGTTGGTGAACAAGGACAGGGTGGTCATTAAAAGAACCTACAAGGCAAAAACAGACATCAAGAAGGCGGTCGAAGAGCGGGGCTGGTATGCGGCCCAGTTCCGTGATTTTGGCTATTTCCAGTTGCTGGAAGATCTTCAGCCACCAAGCATATCCTCCTCCCTCCAATCTGGAGCAACTGTTCGAACAGGATCAAGAATTGTTTTTGACGTTGCAGACAACAACAAGGTCATCAGGGATTTCAAGGCCAGTGTTGATGGAGAATGGCTCATGTTCCAGCCTTTTGGTAACCGGTTTGCTTACACTGTCGATGAACATTTTCCTTTGGGTGAACATAAGCTTTCCGTTGTTGTTTATGATGAAGCGGGGAACAATACTACCCGGGAATACATCATCAAACGCAACTAAATCAACAGTATGGCAGTTATTGAAGGCAAAAAAGCACCTGCATTCACAGCAGTGGACCAGGATGGACAAAAAATCAAACTTGCAGATTTCAAAGGCAAAAAGCTGGCCCTCTATTTTTACCCCAAGGATGCTACCAGTACCTGTACCGAACAGGCCTGCAACCTCAGGGATGGTTACAAGGAACTGAGTAAAAAAGGGATTGAAGTGGTGGGAGTGAGCCCGGATGACGAAAAATCACACCTCAAGTTCATTGCCAAGCAGGCCCTTCCTTTTCGCCTCATTGCAGATACTGATAAAACCCTTTGTGAGAAGTTTGGGGTTTGGGCTGAAAAATCCATGTATGGGAAAAAATACATGGGCGTCTTGCGTACCACTTTCCTGATTGACGAAAACGGGGTTTTGGTCAAGATCATCAACAAGCCCAAGGTGAAAGAACATGCCAAAGAGATTGCAGCGGAATTTGGATTAGGATAACCAGGTGATTTCTCCGAAGGGAATCCGTTCTTCCACGCCATGCTCTATTAAAAGATGTCCATCTTTTTCAACACCAATGACTTTTGCATGGAAAAGGATGTTGTTTCTTTTAAATGGTACCACTTCATCTTTTTTGAAAAGTTGACCATTGTAGGCTGATAACAGCTGGTCGAATGGCTTACTTGTGAGCATTGAGAAACGGTTCTCAAGATGTTGGCAGAGCTCTTTGGCAAGGCTGATCGGATCAAATGTCTTACCGGTGATTTGTTTGAGGGAGACTGGTTTTCCATTCCCTGATTCAAAAGCAGTCTGGTTGATGTTGATGCCCATTCCGATGATGGCTTTGTCCCATCGTCCGGATTTGACCATGTTTTCAATCAGGATGCCTCCTGCCTTTCTGTCACGCCAATAGATATCATTCGGCCATTTGATCCTGGTTTCATCTCCCGCGTAAGCAGAAAAAAAATCAAAACAGGCCAAGGCTACGGCAACAGAAAGCTGAAACTGGTTGTTAAGTGCTAAGGCTGAGCAGTCTTTGACAACTGTCAGGATGATGTTTTCGCCAGGTCTGCTGCTCCAAGTCTTGGTCCTCTGGCCCTTACCCTGGTACTGGTCAAGGGCAAAATAAGCCATTCCATCTGAAGTCAGCCCCAAGCGGGCCTCATTCATGGCATGGTTATTGGTACTGTCAGTTGTGGGCAATATGTTAAATGGTTCGCCAGTCATGTTGCTCTCCCAAAGGGATAGAAATAATCCTTATTTTTGGGCAAGTTACTTAAGGAACAATTAAAACAAATTCATTGGCATCCATTTCAGAGTCAGCAACACCACGCAAGAGAATCACAAGGCTAACCAGAAGCAGCAAGATCATGAAAGTGATCATCAATGCAATCCATGATAAAAAAGGGGAAAATGTGGTTTCCCTGGACCTCAGAAAGATTACAGAAGCGGTTTCAGATTTTTTTATTGTTTGTGAAGCATCGTCCACCGTTCAGGTGAGGGCGATTGCTGATTGGGTAGAGGCAGAAGTCAAAGCGGAGTGCGATGAAAGGCCTTACAAACATGAAGGCCACAGTGCGGGACAGTGGGTATTGATCGATTATGTGAACGTAGTTGTTCATGTTTTCCTCTCTGAAACAAGAAAATTCTATAAGTTAGAGGAGATGTGGAGCGACGGAGTAGCCGAAGAAGAGGCTGATCCTGTCACCGAAGCCACTGCAAAGCCTACAAAAGCAGCAAAAACAACCAGAAAAACAACAAAGAAATAAAGTGCTCATATGAACCAGGAAGACAATAGTAGCCAAAAGCGTTCCAATCCCTTCAGTGCTTTCAAGCGCAACAAGGCATCTGGAGGAAATGGACCTTCATCAAAGGTACCCAAGTTCAGTTTTTACTGGATATACGTGATTGCAGCGGTCATGTTGATCGGCTATCAGGTGATGCGGGGCGT
>JBJOOI010000004.1:0-17059 GCA_046051375.1 Bacteroidota bacterium
CCAGCTTATCCAGCCATCCTTCATTGCAGGCTCTGGCAATGCAATAGGTATAAATGGCAGTAGCGGAAGTTTCAAGATATGAATCGGGCCTATCCAACAATTGGTGCCAGAAGCCAGTGCCATCCTGCAATTTGACCAATCCCTCTACATGCTTGCGAAAAAGGTTCAATACAAAATTTCTTTTGGGATGATTCGTGGGTAGTGCATCCAACAACTCTGTCATGGTCAGCAAAGCCCACCCATTGGCCCTAGCCCAGTGAAAAGCCGGATGTGTCTGCATCCCCTGCACCCAGCCATGCATGAAAAGACCCTTGCTGGGAACAAACATTTTGCTGCTGTAAGATTCCAATTGATAAATGGCATCATCAAAATAAGCAGGCTTGTTGGTGTACTTGGCCATCTGGACCAAAGCCGGTAAAGCCATGTACAAATCGTCCAACCACAATGTATTCTTCAGTGGACGATTCCTGGCAATCGTCTTGTCAGGAAACCTGAATTCCTTCTGGGAAATATACTCCAGATAAAATTTAATCTGGCTGTCGAGTCCGGTAGATAATCCTTGCATTGATGCTTTGATCATGGATGCCGCTACTGCCCCTCCGTCGTCCAATGCATGCGGTGCAACGGGTTGACGAAGCGGGAAATCAGCATTCAATGTCATCTCCCCTTTGTTCAGCTTCTCCCTGAAAATGCCCGCCCATTGGGCAATGAACTCATGGCGGTCTTTTACATACCTGACGTAATTTTTATCACCTGTATTTTTATAGGCATTGAGCAAGGCACTGTAGACCACACCCCATTCATAACTGGTTATCCTGAAAGTTCCTTTTTTGAGGATGACGTTTGGAGTGAGGTTTGCGGGCAAATCGATTTTTTTTCCTGTGACAGTATCCATCAGCTCCGGCGGTGTTGTTTGGTTGATGTAGTTGAAGATCCTGTCCAACACGCCTTTGACCAATGCCTTTTCAGGGGCTTTGTACGGTGTGGGATAATTGGCCGGCAGAAGGTGCAACGGTGTATTGACATCGTCTTTTTCCTGGGCGTTGGGCTGGACAGAAAACAATGTGCAAACGACAATACAAAATAGGGGTGTACGTAATTTCATAAAAATCAATTGATCTGATTGAATGTAGATATTATTTAAAATCAAATAACAAATGATGCAGCATAAATATCGACAAACATGTTGATTTTACTGTTCGGGACATTCGGGAACGATTGCGTAAATTCTTGCCGGTTAATTTGATGGAAATAACCAAAAAAGGCGCAATTTGTCCTGCTATTTTGCCTAAACCCGTAACAGTATTCATTAAAAAAATTGCTATGAATGAAAAAATCTTAAAAAAATTGCGAACGCTGATCGCATGTGCCATGCTTTGCAGCATGATGGTGCATGCGGCCAATGCCCAGGGTACATCGACCCGTAAAATTGAGGGTGTTGTGACCAACGAACAAAAAGAACCCTTGCAAGGTGTAGTCATTGAGGACAAGAAATCCAATGCAGCTACATTGACCGATGCCAGTGGTAAGTTCAGTATCACAGTAAAGGGCAACGGCTCTTTGTCAATGTCCTATACAGGATATACGACGCAAACTGTTCCTTACAATGAATCCAGCAGCACAGTAAATATCGTGCTCTTGCTGGATACCAAGGGTCTTGAGGAAGTTGTGGTGGTTGGATACAACACCGTCAAAAGAAAAGACGTAACCGGTTCAGTTGCTGGTATTGGTTCAAAAGACATCCGCTCAAGGCCAGTAAACAATGCCATTCAGGCCATGCAGGGAAAAGTAGCGGGTGTTGACATTTCATCAAACGAAAGACCCGGTACCGTGGGAGCAATCAACATCCGTGGTGTTCGCTCCCTGACAGCTTCCAATTCACCCTTATTTGTTGTTGACGGTATTCCTCTCACAACCGGCGGTATTGACAACCTCAACCCACAGGATATTGAAACGATTGACGTGTTGAAAGACGCTTCTGCAACTGCAATTTTCGGATCCCGTGGAGCAAACGGTGTCATCATCGTAACCACAAAACAGGGAAAATCAGGAAAATTGGTTGTCAACTTCAACCACAACATCACTTCAGAAACCCTGAAACCCTGAACGATAGCAGAAAAATGTTCAATGCAGGCGATTACATCACCTATCGCAGATGGGCTTATTATTATGCAGGCTTGAACCAGACAACTGGTGTTAGCATCTACCCGAGGGGAGACCAGCCTACGATTGCCACTGACAGGGTGTTTTTCGGAGCCACCAGTGATCCTACTGCCTGGACCAACATCGAAAAAGGATGGGCCTCCGGCACTTGGGACGGAACAAAGGTTACCACCACTGACTGGGGAGCCATTGTAAAACAAAATTCAATCACATCAGATAACCTTTTGAGCGTAAGCGGTGGTACTGATAAGTTAAAGGCCTATGCATCCCTGGGCTACCTGAACAATACAGGTACAATCAAAGGGCAATCCTTCCAGCGTTATACTGCCAAAGTCAACCTGGACTTCAATGCAACCAAGTGGTTTTCACTCGGAAGCAACATCAATGTCAATTACAACATGCAGCAGTTCGGACAGTCTGGAAGGGGTGTTGCCACGATAGGAAGCCCTTCAGGTGGATTGTATGAATCTGCCAGGTCGATCTTCCCTTATGCTTTGCCTTATGATGCAAATGGAGAAAGGATATTGTTTCCCGGTGGTGATGTTGCCATCAAAAATGTTGCTGAGGAATGGTTGTACAACATCGACCAACGCGAGACCCTGAGGAGTTTTGGTAGCATCTACACCCAACTGAACTTCGGTTCAATCTTTCCAGCCTTGAAAGGCTTGAAATACAGGATGAACTTTGGTCCGGACATTTCTCAATTTGAAAATGGCATATACATTGATTCCAAATCAGTGGCAAATGGTGGCAGTTCCAGCTGGGCCAATGTGAACAACGAAAAAAGGTTCTCCTATACACTGGACCATCTGTTGTACTATGACAGATCAATTGGCGATCATACATTTGGTTTGACCTTGCTCCAAAGCCAGACAGCATATAAGCTCAATGGACAGAGTGTAACAGGAAATGGTGTTCCGCTTGAAAGCATGCGTTGGAATGCCTTGACCAGTGGTGTGGTAACAGGTCAATTGACTAGTGCATCCAACCTTATTGAAACGCAGTTGCTTTCTTACATGGCAAGGTTGAACTATAGCTTCAAAGACAGGTACCTTCTCACCGTTTCAGCCCGTCAGGATGGAGCTTCCCAGCTGGCGGAAGGTTACAAATACTCACTCTTCCCATCAGCCGCATTGGCCTGGAGGGTAAACCAGGAGAAGTTCATGGACAACGTGAAGTGGGTGAATGACCTCAAGCTGAGAATTGGTGGTGGTGTTACCGGAAACTCTGCTGTTGCTCCATACTCTACTCAAGGAGCATTGTTGTCATTGTTCTATCCCAACAATACCTCAAGTATTGCTGGTGCAATTTTGAACCCTTTGCTGGCCAACCAGCAGCTGGGTTGGGAGAAAACAACCCAATACAACCTTGGAGTGGATTTTCAACTCCTTGACCGCAGGTTGTCTGGTACGATTGATGTGTACAAATCAAGGACCACTGACCTGATCATGCAAAGGACAATTCCATCTGTTACTGGTTATACAACCACCTTTGCCAACATTGGTGAAACTGCCAACAGGGGTATTGATATCAGCATTACAACTGTTAACGTAAGGAACCAGAATTTCAACTGGTCTACTACATTCAATGGTTCCTGGCAAAAGGATGAAATTGTCAGCCTCTCCAACGGAAAGCAGGATGATATCGGGAACAACTGGTTCATCGGACAACCCATTGGCGTTATCTATGGATACAAGGCATTGGGTCTCTGGCAGAAAACCGACCAGGCAGAATATGCCAAATTCAATGCCAATGGAAATACATTCACTCCTGGCAATGTCAGGATCCAGGATGTGAATGGAGACAATAAAATTGATCCGAACTTTGATCGCCAGATCATTGGATGGACAAGGCCAAGATGGGTTGTGGGAATGACCAATTCATTGTCCTACAAGAATTTCACTTTCGATATTTTCATCTACGGTAGGTTGAACTATAAATATAACTATGGTGGCGAAGTACAGGCTGCCAGAAGTGTAAACAGGGTCATCAACTACTACAATGAGAACAATACGAATGCTGAATTCCAAAAGCCCATTTTCAATGCAGGCGGTGCGGCAGGAGATGCATTCTTCGCTGCATTGGGTTACCTTAATGCATCCTTCCTGAAAATTCGTAACATTTCGATGTTTTACAACCTGAAGAGTAAATCAGTTTCCAAAATGGGGTTGACTGATTTAAGGGCATTCCTGCAGGTTCAAAATCCTGGTATGCTGACCTCTCAGATTGATTTTATGGATATGGATGTGGTTGGGAATACCTGGAACAGGGGTTACACCATTGGTATAAATGCTTCTTTTTAATAACTAGGAATATGAAAAAATATTTTACTATCATCAAATTGGCAATAATTGCGCTTGTAATCATTGCTCAATCATCCTGTCAAAAGGATTTTCTGAAAGAAACACTAAAGACTGACAGGAGTGGAGAGTTCCTGAAAACAGATCAGGGTATCTTACAATTGGCTGCAGGATGCTATTATCAGGCATTCGCTGTTCCAACAAATGGTGAATGGTTCTATTCTGCAACCAACTATGGTACAGATGAATTCAGAATTGGAGGAGATCCATCGAATGCACCATGGAACAATTATGATCAAACATTCAACTCCATTGTTACAGTCGTAAACGGAAATACAGCGGCTTCTAACTTCCAGTGGGATGAATTGTACAAGGGTATTGGTAATGCAAACCTGTTGATTGAAAATGCAACCAAAAGTACATCCACTTCAACAGCCATAAAAAACACGTCACTGGGCGAAGGTCTATTCATCCGTGCTTACTTATACCTGAGATTGGTTTCTCAGTATGGCGCTGTTCCCTTGCAGCTGGAGCCGCTTACAACGGTGAAGCTTGAATTCACCAGAGCCGAGCCGAAGGATGTTTATGCGCAAATCATTGCAGACCTGAACAAAGCAAAAGATCTATTGCCTACTTCCGGTGCTCCTGCCAAGATTACCAAAAATGCGGCTTTGCATTTTCTCGCCAAGGCACATCTTTTCAGGGCCAGCGAGATTAACAGCGCATGGAATTCAACAACGCTTGCGGCTGACCTGAGCACTGCAGTCACTCTTTGTGATCAGGTGATTGCAGGCCACCCACTGGCACCAGATTTTGGTTCCATTTGGGAATACAGGGGAGCAAACTCTGCCAACGAAAGGCTTCCTGAAATCATCTTGTCCGCACAAATGACCAATGACCTGAACACCAACAGGGGAACGGGCAACACCCAACACCTGTATTTCATTTCAAGGTATGATGTACAAGACCAGATGACCAGAGACCTGGCCGGAGGTAGGCCATTCAGCCGTTTGGCAACCACCTATTACACCTACAGGCTGTATGATATGGTAAACGATTCAAGGTTTTGGAAATCATACAAAACTAAATTCGCCTTGAACGGGACCAGCCCTGTTGCCCCCAACGTAAGGGGTGATCTGGGACTCATGTTTGTCATCAACAGACCCGGAGATACCCGTTTCCCACTTTCTAAAATTGTCAGAACTACATCAGGCACCAACCTCGTGAGAGATGTAATGGGAACCGGAAGAAATATTCCTACAGTATATGTTGCCTATCCTGCTGGCAGAACGACAGATGGTGCATTGAACACTGACTTGACAACTGCCGGACAAAGCTTCCCCCCACTCAGCAAACACATGGATGGATCCAGGGCTTCATTAAACGAAGTTATCGGTAACCGTGACTTTATTTTGGCAAGGTCAGCCGAAACATACCTGATTGCTGCAGAAGCCAAAATTCGGCAGGCAAGAAGTGGTACTGGCAGCTACAATGATGCCCTCCCCTACATCAATGCCGTTCGTGAAAGAGCAAGGTATAAGGCAGGTGAAAACCGTGCAGCATACTGGGATGGTGGGAATACGTTGCTTTCACCAGCGCTGCAACCTCCAGGAGTTGGCTCCGGATTTTTTGCTGGAAACTCATATTACGAATCAAACAACATTCCGGTAACAACTGCACAGTCGGCAAGCCTTGCCATTACTGATTTCAACAGACTTCCTGCTCAGGATGAATTCATATTCACTACACTTGGTGCAAGTGCTACGTATGATAAAATGCTGGGCTTGGTGTTGAATGAAAGATCCCGCGAATTGGCAGGAGAATACATCAGATGGGCAGATTTGGCCAGAACCAAAACACTGGTTTCCAGGGCCAAAGCATTCAACCTGGAAGCTGCTTCAAAAGTAGCTGACCACCATGTACTGCGCCCAATACCACAATCCTTCCTGGATGGTATTCAGGTCAATGGTAAAGGATTGACGGCAACTGAAAAGACTGCCTTCCAGAATCCCGGATACTAATCTTACCTCAATCGTTCAGATAAAAAAGCAACAGGAATTCCTGTTGCTTTTTTTATTTTTCGCATCTCGCAAGTCCCTTTTTCTTTTCTCGTAAAAGATTCAATGAGAAAGATTTCACTTTCGCACCCTAAATGAAAGTGAAAATGAAGAGGGTCGTTTTACTGATGGCATTGGCTTTTTCTACAGGAAGACTGGTAGCCCAGGAAAACAAAAACACAAAAACTGCAGACAGCGGACTGCTCCATACAACGTACTTGCCTGATATCAAGCTGGTTGGGCGCAACACAAAAGCTGATATTCATTTTTTACCAGAAATCGTAGGTACTACGATCAATGCAGGCAAAAAAAATGCCTTAATCATGATGGACAATGTGCAGGGAAATGTCGTTACCAATACCATGCGACAGGTGATGGCCAAAGTTCCAGGTATTCAGGTTTGGGAAAGTGACCCCAGTGGAATTCAAATTGGGATTGCAGCCCGCGGACTCAGCCCCAACCGCAGCTGGGAATTCAATACCCGCCAAAATGGGTATGACATCAGCAGCGACCCCTTTGGCTATCCTGAAGCCTATTATACACCCCAACTCAATGCTGTGCAACGGATTCAGGTACTGCGTGGTGCTGCCAGTCTCCAGTATGGCCCACAATTTGGAGGAATGGTGAATTTTATCATGAAAGATGGCAGCGACATCAACAAACCTTTTCAGTATGAATCTCAGCAAACGGCCGGTAGCTTTGGCCTTTTCAATGCATACAATGCCGTTGGGGGTGAGACGGGCAAGACCCATTATTATGCGTTTTGGGATCATCGCCGTGGGGATGGATTCAGGGAAAACAGTGGCTTCAAAGTGAATACAGGCTACGGCACCATTTCCTGGAAAATCAATCCAAAACTCAAGGCAGGGATTGAGATCACCCATTTCAATTACCTGAGTCAACAACCCGGTGGACTGACTGATGCGCAGTTCAAGGCTGATCCTTACCAGAGTCTTCGGCAGCGAAACTGGCTGGAAGTAAATTGGAACATTGCAGCCATCAACCTTGATTATACGTTTAGCGAAAAAAGCAGACTGAATGTCAAAACCTTTGCCATGTTTGGCGAACGAAACAGCATTGGATTCAACCAGGCTCCGAATATTGCCGACAGCATCAACGCTTCCACACAAGCATACAACAACCGCCGTGTGGATGTGGACCAATACAAAAATTTTGGACTTGAAGCACGGTACATTTCAGATTACCAATTGGGTAAAACCAAGCATACCTTTTCAGCAGGGGCACGATATTTTACAGGGAATACCCATCGCTTTCAGAACGGAAGAGGCGATGCAGGGCTCAAGTACAACCTGGATGTAAGCAGCCCGTATCCAACTGATCTGGATTTTCTGACCACCAATCTTGCATTCTTTGCTGAAAACATTTTTAGGATTGGCAAGAACCTATCCATCATCCCGGGTATTCGCATGGAAAACATACAGAACAAAGCGGATGGCAGGGTAAACCTGACAGGCAGCAATGAATTGAAGATTGCAAACCAAAACAGGACAAGGCAATTCGTTTTAACTGGTATAGGAGCAGAATACCATATAGGCCAGACAGAAATCTATGCGAATTTTTCACAAGCCTACCGTCCGGTATTGTTCAGTGACCTAACTGGTAATCCCACTACTGATGTAATCGATCAGGAACTAAAAGAAGCCAAGGGATACAACATTGATCTTGGATACCGTGGCCGCATCAAAGATTACCTGTTCTTTGATATAAGTGGTTTTCTTTTGCAGTATAACAACAGGGTTGGTATCATTGCACAACAAAAACAAGACGGAAGTTTTTATAATCTCCGGACCAATGTTGGTAATAGCAGCAGTCGTGGGATTGAATCCCTTGTAGAATTCAGCCCGTTCAAAGCATGGAAAGTAAAACCCGCTGCTGGTAACCTGACCGCATTTGCATCAGTTGCCTTGATCCATGCAACGTATGATCAACTTCGCGTGATTACCAGACAGGGCAACAGTTTGGTTGAAACTGATTTGAAAAACAACCGAGTAGAAAACGCTCCCGAACAGATTTACCGCACAGGCATCACCTACAGCAGAAAAAAACTCATACTCACCACTCAGTACAGCCATGTTGCTGATGCATTCAGTGATGCCAACAACACAACAACAACAACAGGCAATGGAATCAACGGTTTGATTCCTGCCTATTCGATTCTGGACATCAGTGGAACATGCCAGTTCACTGAAATGCTTCTCCTGAAAGCTGGCATCAATAACCTGTTGAATAAAAAATATTTCACCAGAAGATCAAGTGGCTATCCGGGTCCTGGGATATTGGCTGCTGAACCAAGAAATTTCTTTTTGACTGTGGGTGTGAAGCTTTGACAAAGGAACTCTAGATCAATTCCCCATGGTAATGTCCAACCGAAGGGACAAAAAATCAAGCAGCCATCATGATTGATCTCAGCGCTGCTTGATTTTTTTATCAGATCAGCGTGATTTATTTCCATCCACCACCCAACGCTTTGTAAATGTTCACTTTGGCCTCCATCTGTTTCAATTTGATTTCAATCAATTCGATTTTTGATTCCAAAGCCTCCCTTTGTGTCAGCAGAACTTCGATATAATCTGCTCTTGCCGAACGAAAAAGACTGTTGGAAATGTTGATGGATTGGGTGAGTATTTCAACTTCTTTGGCCTTGGTTTCATGGCTCCGGGTAAAGTTTTCCATTTTAGCAAGTTGATTCACCACTTCAATATGAGCATTCAGGATGGACTGCTCATAGCGGTAAACAGCTTGCGTTTGAGTAGCATTGGCATTAAAATAGATGGATTTGATGGCATTCTTGTTGATGAGGGGTGCAACCATATCGCCAGCCAAATTATACAGGATGGACTCAGGGGAAATCAAATGCGTCGGATTAAATGCCTGAAGGCCTACACCTGCATTGAGACTGAAGGATGGATAAAAATTGGTCCTGGCAACCTGTACGTCGAGTTTTGCTGCTTCCAGTTCAAGTTCTGCTTTTCTGACATCTGGACGGTTTAGCAACAACTGTGAAGGCAGTCCTGCAAAAATTGGATCTGGCGCCAAATCATTGAACCCTCCAGCATTTCTCACTACGCGTTGTGGAAACCTTCCCGCCAAAAAATTGATCCTGTTTTCGGCTTCAATGATCTTCTGCTGAATATCAAACTGAAGGTTTTTTGTGTTGAGCAGTTGAGCCTCAAACCTGTTGACAGCCAGCTGCGAAACCTTGGCAGCTTCTTTCTCCAACTTCACTACACGCAATGCACTGGTTTGGAGCTCAATATTCTGTTGAACAATAGCCAAAAGATTATCAAGGGCCAACAATTCAAAATAGGAACTGGCAATTTCTGCTATGATGTTGGTGACCATGAAATTTTTTCCTTCAACACTGGCCAAATAACGAAGCGCAGTGGCTTTTTTTGCATTGCGCAGCTTCTTCCATACATCAAGTTCCCATGAGAAATAGGTGCCTGCCATAAAATCGCCAATATACTTAGGACCCTTGCTGGGATTGGCTTTCAGGTCTTCCTCTGAAAACCCGTCCCAGGTATATTTTCCAGCCCTTTCAGGACCTGCTCCTCCTCGAAAATGAAGGAATGGGAGGTACTCCCCTTTTCTGGCCATGATTTCATTGTTGCTGATTTCAATTTCTTGCAAGCTAATGTTGAGCTCCTGGTTGTTCTTCAATGCGGTGTCAAGAAGTGCTATCAGATTAGGGTCCTTAAAATAGCTTCTCCACTGGATATTGGCCATGTTGGTGGTGTCACTGCTGATCTGGTATGCAGATGGTGTTGTCTTGTTTTCCTGTTTTCCAGTAATGGCAGGTACTTTACAGGCACTCCATAAGATGAATACCAGCAGAATGAGTGCATGATGGGTTGTTAATTTATTTTTCATTTTTATTTCTGGTTCGTTTGATGATACTTTGAATTCTTTTACTCAGTGCTGCATCAGAATGGCTTTCAACATAGTCTTCACTCAAAGGCACTTCATCTTCACCTTTGATCAGATGCCTGCCTTCCTGCAGCGTACCAAAGATGTAGTATAGACCTGGTACTAAGATGACGCCAAATATGGTTCCGAACAGCATCCCGCCTAAGGCTGAAGCACCAATCGTATGATTACCAACAGCACCGGGTCCGGTTGCGATAACCAATGGAATCAACCCTGCGATAAAGGCAAAGGAAGTCATTAGGATGGGCCTGAATCTTGCTCTTGCCCCTTCAACGGCAGCCTCAAGCACAGTCATCCCTTTGTTGTGTTGTTGTACTGCAAATTCAACAATCAATACGGCATTTTTCCCTAACAAACCGACAAGCATGATGATGCCAACCTGTGCATACACATCATTTGTCAAGCCCATGGCTTTTAAGAAAAGTAAGGATCCGAAAATACCTGGAACAATGGAAAGGAGTACAGCAAGCGGTAGAATGAAGCTTTCATATTGCGCAGAAAGAATCAAATAGACGAAAAAGATTACCACCAGAAATATGTAGAGTGCTTCGTTTCCTCTTCTTGCCTCATCATAGGAAAGCCCTTCCCATGCAATATCATAACCCCTGGGCAGCTTTTGTGCAGCCACCTCTTTGATGGCATTGATGGCATCACCGGAAGAATATCCTTTTGCAGGAGTACCATTGATCAATGATGAGGTATACAAGTTGTAACGGGCAATCTCATTGGGTCCCTGTGTTTTCTTGATTCTCATGAATGCTGAATAAGGAACCATTTCTCCATGATCATTCTTGACAAACATGTTCAGGATATCAGATGGTTGTTTCCTGAATTCCGGACCAGCCTGGGTATATACTTTATAAAAATTGTTGAACCTGATAAAGCCTTGCTCATAGGTACTGCCAATCATTACATTCAAATTTTCCATGGCAGCACCCAATGAAACGCCTTTTTGCATGGCCAGTTTGTTATCAATCAATATTTCAAACTGGGGATATTTGGCAGAATAAAATGCAAATAAACCAGTGAGTTCTTTTCTCTTTTTCAGCTCTTCAACAAAAGCTGCATTTACTTTGTCAAACTCCTGGTAATCCACATCACTGCCCTTGTCCAGCAACCTCAGTGAGAAACCATCTGATGTCCCATAACCAGGAACAGCAGGGGGCTCAAAATATTCAATGTTCGCTGGCAGGTCTTTTGATTTTTCCTCCAATTCTACAATGATTTCTTTTACAGAATGTTCTCGATCTGACCAGTCTTTCAAATTGATCAGACAGGTACCAGCATTAGAGCCACGGCCTTCTGTAAGAATTTCATAGCCTGCCAACGAAGTCACCGATGAAACACCTTCTACCTGCTTTGCCAACAATTGTAGTTTTCGTGAAATTTCGTTGGTACGCTCAAGCGTTGTACCTGGCGGCGTTTGGATGATGGCATATATTTGACCCTGGTCCTCACTTGGGATAAATCCTGCCGGAAGCACTTTGTCAATACCCAATATGGCGAAGCCAAATACAATCAAGATCAGATAAGTAAGTACCCTTCGATTGACAATTATCTTCAGAAACCTTATATATTTTTCAGTGGCAACATCAAAGGTTTTATTGAACCAGGAAATGAACATGCTGATTGGAGATTTCCTCTTCTTTTTTCCATGTGTATTTTTAAGCAAAATGGCACACAACACAGGAGTAAGGGTAAGTGCAACAAAACCTGAAATCACAATGGCACTTGCCATGGTAAGAGAAAACTGTCTGTAAAGAACGCCAACTGGTCCTGTCATGAAGGCTACCGGAATAAACACGGATGTCATTACCAGCGTAATGGCAATGATTGCCCCACTGATTTCACCGATTACTTTTTTAACCGCTTCAAAAGGGGACAGGTGCTCAACCTCCATCTTTACGTGCACAGCTTCCACCACTACAATTGCATCATCAACAACTATACCAATGGCCAGCACCAGTGCAAATAGTGTAATAAGGTTGATGCTTAGCCCAAATATATTCATCAAAATGAATGCTCCAATAAGTGAAACCGGAACAGCCAAGATAGGAATGAAAGTAGAACGCCAATCCCCCAGGAAGATAAACACCACAATGGCTACAAGTATAAAGGCTTCAAACAGCGTGTGAAGTACCTTTTCAATCGAAGCGTCTACAAATGTTGATACATCATAATTGATTTCGTAGCTGATACCTGGTGGGAAGTCTTTTTGCAGTTCCTGGAGTTTTACTTTAACATCTTCAATTACCCTGCTCGCATTGCTGCCTGGATTCTGCTTTAAGACAAGAGAGGCAGAAGGATTGCCATCTTTATTGGAATAAATGTCAACAAATTCACTTCCCACTTCTACTTGGGCCAGGTCCTTCAATTTTAAAATTTCTCCTTCTGCATTAGCCTTGATGACAATGTCCTCGTATTGCTCCGGTGTGTTGAACCAGCCTTTATACGTGAATACATACTCCTGGGACTGTGCTGTTTTTCCTGAGCTCAGACCCACACGGCCGGGACGTGCCAGTACACTTTGTTCATCAATCGCTTTCAATACCTCTTCTGCTGAAATATTATAGGCCCTCATCCTTTCCGGGTTCAACCATACCCTTATGGCAAATGAACGGCTGCCTATCGCCTGTGCCAAACCCATCCCATTGATCCGTTGAAGTTCAGGGATGATAAACGTATTGGCATAATTAAAAAGAAACTTTTCATCAATGTTTTTATCCTTGCTGTAAAGGTTCAAATACATGAGCATGCTCGGTTGCATGGGAGAGATGATTACCCCTTCCCTTTGCACCAATGGCGGCAAATTGCTCATAACCTGGTCAACCCTTGATTTTACCCTGACCGCTGCGAGAGTAGGATCTGTACCGGGTTCAAAAATAACTTCAACTGTTGCTTCACCTGCACTTGTGGCATCTGACAGGATATACTGCATTCCTTGTACACCATTGATGGCGCGTTCAAGAATGGTTAGGGTTGATTTAACCAGTACATCTGCATTGGATCCAGGAAACTCAATGAATATATTTACCCGTGGAGGCGCTATTTCCGGAAATTGAGCTACTGGTGATTTTTTAATTGCCAATAACCCAATAAAGACAATTGCCAAAGATAGGGCTATAGCAAGAACTGGTCTTTTTATAAACTTGTTAAACATTATGGTAATTTTATTTTTGTTCCAACCCTATTCGGCATGAATATTTTTTAAGTCCGAAAATTCTTTCTCGAATGGGACAAACGTAAACTTGATTTTTTCATTGTTTTTAACCTTCCCCAAACCCTCTGCAAGAATTTTATCCTTAGGGCCAAGACCAGATTCGACTGCATAAAGATGTGACATCTCATGGGAGACTGCTATTTGCCTGGCCTTTAATACATTGTTTTCATCAATAACGTATACATATTTTTTATCCAGTACATCGAATGTTGATTTCTGGGGGATCAAAACTGCTCCCTTTAAAGGAATTTGCATCAAAACATTTCCCGTTTCTCCATGGCGCAAAATACCCTTGGGATTTTGGAAAGTTGCCCTGAAAGCAATGTTACCCGTTTCATTGTTAAAGTCTGCTTCTATCGTTTCAACAATACCATCCAAATTGAACAGTTCTTTGTTGGCCATTCGCAACAAAACCTTTTGTTTTTCCTTTGTTTTTGTTTTTTGGATATAATTCAGGTACTCCACTTCCGGAACATTGAAATAAACCCACATTTTACTGTTGTCAGAAAGAGTAGTGAGCAATTCACCTTCATCAATAAGGCTTCCCAACCGACTGTGAAAATGATCCATGATGCCATTAAAGGGAGCACGTATATCTGTAAAACCCAAATGGGCCTGTGCGAGAGAAAGTTCAGCCTTTGCCTTGTTCATCTTGGCTTTAGCAAGTGCAAGCTCATTCGATGAAACAACATTATTGTCAGCAAGACTCTTGGTATTGTTGTATTCGATTTCTGCAAAATTCAACTCAGCCTTCGCTTTCTCTACCTCGGCTTCATAAAGAATTGGCATGATTTTGAACATCAACTGTCCTTTCTGTACAAACTGTCCCTCATCTACGAATATCTTTTCCAGGTAGCCCTTTTCCTGAGATCTTAATTCGATATGGTTGGCAGAGTGAATTTGACCAACATATTCCTGATAAATAATAGTATCGATTTGTATCGGGCTTGTAACAACAAATTCGCTCTCTGCTTCAGCTTCTTCTGCTTTGTGATCACAGGATGAGAAAATAAATGCAGATGCCGCAATGGCAACAATGAAAATTCTTTTCATTAAAATCTTGATTATACGTTAGTGAATAAGGAAAGGCAATGGATGGCATAGCCAACAGATATGCCCTTGTGCAATGTTTATCCTGAAGGAGGATTCCCCTCAAGTAAACCAACCCATAATAAAAAATAAATTAAGCGATGTGCTTCTTCCAGGAATGATAAAGGATAAAATACTCGACCTCTGTCTTTTTTTGTAACGAAGAGATCAATTGCAAATAACGGCTCTGCAAAATACAATGATAGGCAAGCTCATCGCCGGAATTTTTTTGATAAAAATGGCTGTACGTTTCTTGCTCCCCAATATGCTTGTCCTCGTCTTCAGCCAACTCCATTTCGATGATGGTCTTTGCAGACGCTTGGGGTGACAGTGTAGAAATTTGGAGTTGCTTATCTTGCGTTGTTTCAAAAAAACCGACTGCGCTTTTATTGTAACTGATACTGCTGTTTAAAAAGGAAACTGCTTGAAGCTGTTGAAGAAAAAATGTAGAAGCGAAAACCAAAAGAATGATTCTCCCCAAAACCGTTTTACTAAACGATTGGTTGCTACTGGGATTTCTTTTATTGTTACTGCGGTATTGCATCTGATAAGCTAAAGTACAAAATAATACGTTTAATCCGACATTCGTCGCTTCATCATGATATCCGTTTGTTCCTCGTCCCCCAGTCTGAAAATGTGCTTGTCAAAGGCAAGAAATCCATTTTTAACATAAAATTGTATTGCTCGCTTATTTTCTTCCCAAACACCCAGCCAAACAAATTCGACTTTTTGTGCATGCGCGCGTTCGAGCGCTTTTTCAAAAAGCTGTTGACCAATGTTTTGTCCGTGATATTCCCTTAGAACATAAATCCTTTCGATCTCCAAAGCATTTTCATTTTTGATTTCAGTCTGAGATTGCCCAATATTCAGTTTCAAATATCCAATGATATTGTTATCCTGCATCACGAAATAGAATTCAGCATTGGGATCATCAATCTCCACCTGGAGTTTGCTGAGCGAAAATCCTTCCTCAAGATATTTTTCCAAGTTCTCCTTGCTGTTGCTGGATGAAAATGTCTCCTCAAAAGTTTTTCTGCCAATCTGCTGTAAAAGCAGCACATCCTCTCCAGTTAATCGCCTCATCTCAATTGAAACCATATAATTTGATTGTTCGAAATTGTTGTCAATGGCACAATATTATGGATATTTTTTACCTTCCGTCAAATGAAAATAGACGCACCTTCCATTGTTGACCTTTCACCCAAAAAACTATTGGGCAAACATGTAATCATGTCTATGGCTGAAGACAAGACAGGTCTTCTATGGGCGTCTTTCATGCCGCATAGGAAACAAATTCAGCATCAAATTGGCAAGGAACTCTATTCCCTTCAGGTATTCCAGCAGGGTTATTTCAATGCATTCAATCCAACAACAAGCTTTGAGAAATGGGCATTGGTGGAAGTAGAGCAAGATGAATCCATACCAGAAAACATGGAATCATTTTCACTACCAGGCGGGCAATATGCAGTTTTCAATCACAAAGGGATGGACACTGCCATTTTCCAATACATCTACAGTACATGGCTTCCTGCTTCCGGTTTTGAATTGGACGATCGGCCTCATTTTGAAGTGCTTGGTGAAAAGTACAAACAAGGCAGTCCGGACTCCGAAGAAGAGATCTGGATACCCATTTCGGCAAAAATTCAATAAAACTTCAACATCAATCCCGACATATCCTTGTTTTAATTAACTTTGCAATACAAAGTACTTTTTATTTAAACGATATGAACAAGCAAAAAGAACAACTGGAAGCCATTCAAGATATCAGAAAGCTGATGGAAAAATCATCCCGATTTCTTTCTCTCAGCGGTTTGGCAGGAATTGTGATTGGTTTTGCCGCAATTGTTGGCGTAGCAGCGGCTTATGCCTATATGGGGCTTGCCATAGATGAAGGTGGATACCATACCCTTATCCTGAATAAAAATGCAGATCCCAATGGCGATATTTTCTTGTTTCTGCTGATGGACCTTCTCTTGGTATTGCTTTTCTCAATAGCAACAGTAACCATCAT
Organism: Bacteroidota bacterium; assembly: GCA_046051375.1. Taxonomy (GTDB): domain Bacteria; phylum Bacteroidota; class Bacteroidia; order Chitinophagales; family Chitinophagaceae; genus Pollutibacter. Next base: position 16,789 of record JBJOOI010000004.1, read on the forward strand.
GGCCATCAAAAAAGCCGAAAAACAGGGACTTCCCAAATGGGATGGAACGGCAAAAAGGTTGACGGTGCAGTTAGCCGTACCCATGTTGGCAGGCACAATCTTATCGATGATCCTATTGCACCATAAATTGATTGGATTCATTGCACCAGTAAGCCTCATCTTTTACGGCCTGGCCCTTTTCAATGCCAGCAAATATACGTTTGATGATATCCAATATTTTGGCATCGCAGAGATCCTCACAGGACTGCTTGCTGCCATTTACATTGATTTT
>JBJOOI010000005.1:0-13313 GCA_046051375.1 Bacteroidota bacterium
TCAGGATTGAAATTTTTGGGAGATATCATCACTGTTCCGACGCATGAAACACTCTTGCCTCAGGAAGTGGTCAGCATCAAATTGATTGACCAGGATGTGGTGCTGAATGAAGACGAATTCAATGGTGTTGTTGAAAAGGGAGTAAAAATCAACCGTGAAAAAAGTGATGTCGCTGCGACCAATGGCGTTGTTCATGATGTAGCGGCTCATTACAGGGTGAAGTTCAGGAAACCTACAGCGCTTTATTGGGATGTTTCATCCTTCACGGAGATCAAAAAGCTGCCTGCATTCTACAAGAAGGCCAACTATAATTTTACCAGGGCAACCGAAGCAGACAATCCCATCAAGGATCATTACTGGGGATGGGGCTCACTGGCCGGAACCAACGTAATGACCTATACCTATTCCTCTACTGGTTCAATCACCAACTTTGCAGTCAACAATGATGTCAACATGCTTCCACTTGGGCTTCCAAGCAGGCCTGTATTCTGGGAAATGAGGACGCCTCCCATTGTGAAAGGGAAGTACAAGGTATGGATCTGTTACAGGGCACAGAAACAATCAAGCAGTTCAAACATGCTTTGTCAGGTGGAAGTAAATGGTACGCTTATGCAGCGGACAATGAATTTTACGGATAATCGCCCTGCAGGTACTGATGCAGAGCTTGAGGCGATAGGGTGGAAGAGGTATACGGAAAATGTGACCAATGTTTTTGCGGCAAGACAGGTTGGGGTAATTGACTTCCTGACAACCCAGCAGCAGATCATCAGGATCACACCCCTGAACGGAACGCAGAACAACAATAACCTTGATATGATACACTTTATTCCCATTGACCAGAACCAGATTCTTCCCAGGTTCAGGCCCGATGGTTCATTGTTGTTCTTTTAGCAACCCAATTCAATCAGTCAAAGCATAAATGAATAGCATGAAATACAGATATAAACTCCAACTGGGTGCCTTATTGGGGGCAATGATTTTGATGACGTTGGGTTGTAAAAAAATGACAAAGGAGCACAATGCGATTGGAGATCCGATGCTTCAAAAAAATGTATTTGAAGTCATCTCCCAAAATCCCTCCCTTTCTACTTTCGCCAAATACCTTGTGGAAACCGGACTGGACAAGGAATTATCCTCATCAAAAATCTATACTGTTTTTGCTCCTACCAACGAAACATTGATCGTTATGGATGCTACAGTGAGGGGAAATCCTGCCAAACTGAAGCAATTTATTGCCAACCATATCACCGAGGAGATCGTCAGCTTCAGCAATAATACTCCCAGGAAACGGATATTGATGTTGAATGGAAAGTACAATGCCATTGCTCCTTTTTCAATTGAATCTGCCGTTTCAATTGAGTCAAATCAGTATGCCGGCAATGGCATCTTGCATACCATCAACATGTCGGTTAATGCACTGGACAATTGTTGGGAATTCATGGCAGGCAATGCAGCTCCGGTGAAGCAGCGTACCTTTTTGCAGTCACTTTTCAGAAACGTATTTGATCCTACCAATGCAACAATCGTGGGAATAAATCCTACAACTGGCGACCCAATCTATCAGAAAGGAACAGACTCAGTCTATACCAACCTTTTTTGGAGAAATGTGCATGACCTCAGGGATGAAACCAAGCAATTCACCGCATTCATTCTGGCAGATGGCGCATGGGACGCAGAGCGTGCTGCTTATACAAGATTTTTCCCTACCGGAACAGCTGACAGTACTGCATTTGCGACATCATGGAACATTGTCAGGGATTTTGCGGTTGATACCCTCTACACCCCTTCCGGACTTCCCGATACGGTGGTATCCAAATTTGGCGCAAAACTGCCAATAAACAAGAACGCCATTGTTGCCTCCATCAAAACCAGCAATGGGTATGTATACGTAATGAGTGCAATGCCGGTGGCTCCCGCACTCAGATTTACCACCAGGGTGATTGAAGCCGAACGATACTCAGGTGCTAGCCATGACAGGCGTTCTCAAACATTTTTCAGGGATCGATTTAATGACCTGACCAGAAGGCCATATTCTGATGTGTTGGTCCTCAACCATGGTATTGCCCTTTTCAATCTGCGTTATGATCTTGCCGAAGTTCCAGCTATCCGGTACAGGGCCTTTTGGGTGGCTGTGAATGATTTTCAAACAGCAACATTTACCCAAAGGCTTGGTGTGGGTTCACCGCTTTCCACACTGTTGCCTTATGTGAATGTGCCTGCCAATGTAAGCGGGGAGGTTTTTCTTGGTGAGTTTTCCATGACAACATATTCTCCGGTCCTTTCTCTGTTCCTGACCGCTGCCAACAGTACAGCCAATGCTGCCAATCCACTGGTTTGTGATTATATCAAACTTGTGCCGAGTTTATAATAGTGATTAAAAAAGATCTTGGTAATGATACATTCTAATTTGAAATATTTCAGCAAAGCTTCTGTTGTTTTGCTTTTCATGCTGATGGGTCAGGTGAGCTTTGGCCAGAAAAAACAGGCTGCAAAGCAGCAGCCAGGTATCGCGGCTGTGAAGAAAATCAAAGTAACGGGGGTTGTTACTGACCATGCAACCAAAAAACCCCTGGCCGGAATCACCGTGGGCTTTGGTAATATTGCTGCAGATTTGACAGATGAAAAAGGCTTGTTCACCATCAATGTTCCCAGCCTGGATGTCGAAATTTACCTGAAGGGAGAAGGGTTTGAACCTAGGCAATTTTCATTGAAAGGGAAATCAGATCTTCAGATTTCGATGATTTATGAGACTGGAAAATCCTTTCAGCAAAATGCTATTTTACCCCAAGGCACTATTCCTTTGCGCAACAATACTGCTGCAATTGGCTTGCTGAATGTCAATGGCAATTGGAACAGGCCATTTGAATCCATAGATGAACTCTTGCAAGGTCAGATTGCTGGTCTGCAATCCATCAGAAGGTCTGGTGCCACTTCTAAAGGCGCAAACCTGATGTTGAGAGGGCAAAATTCTTTGTATGGTACCAACATGCCATTGTTGGTTGTTGACGGCATGCTTTTTGATCCTGCTGACTATGGAAATAGTTTGATGGGTGGCAATTATACCAATCCGCTTTCATTGATCAATTCGCAAGACATCGATAACGTTTCGGTGATCAAAGATGCCAGTTCAGAATATGGCAGCAAGGGAGCAAACGGTGCCATCATCATTACTACTGGCAGGGCCAAACGCCAGGCCACCAGCATCGATTTTGGGGTCTATGGATCATACAACCAAATGCCCGACCAGCTTCCATTGATGGATGCTTCCAGTTACAGAACTTACCTGAGTGAAATCTTGCAAAGCAAAGGCTTGGGTATTCCTGCCATTGGTGCCATGCCTTTTATGAGAAGTGATTCTCTGACCAACAGTGAATACTTCAAATACCACAACAATACCAATTGGCAGGACAAGGTCTTGAGAAACAGCATCAACAAAAACTATTTTCTCAAAGTAACTGGTGGAGACAATATTGCCACCTACGCCCTCAGCATTGGTTTTACCAACATGGAAGGGGTGCTTAAAAGCAACAACCTGACCAGGTACAATACCCGTTTCAATGCAGCTTTCAATTTTTCAAAGCGCCTTACCGGACAGGCCAACCTTGCCTTTACATACAATGAACAAGACCTCAGAACCCAGGGGATTGATGCAAAGACCTCACCACTGTTTGTTTCTCTGACCAAGTCTCCTTTGTTGCTGGCGAATGAAGTGAATGCAAAAGGGGTTCTCTCACCAAACTTGGAAGACACTGATATTTTTGGGGTCAGCAATCCATCTGCCTTGATTGAGCGGGCACAGGGCACTTCAAAAAACTACCGGTTTGCCGGTTCATATACCTTCACGTATGACCTTGCCAAATCATTGAAAGCATCCACCATGATTGGTATTTTTTACGACAAGAACCGTGAAAATATCTTCATCCCCCGCAAAGGCGTTGCAGACGATACACTCAGCAATGCTATTGCAGACAGCAGGTTGGGCACTCAGGTGAGAAGATTGTTTTCAACTTATTTTGATGCAAAGCTGGAATACAACAAGACCTTCAGTGATAACCATCAAATCAATTCCCGTGTTGGACTTCGCTATCAAAAAAATGCTGCTGAGCAAGATTATACGCTTGGTTTTAATTCTGCCACAGATGAGTTGATCAGTGTTCAAAATGGTGTTGGTTCCCTGAGGCAGACTGGTGGTGGCATCAATGAATGGAATTGGATGAACAGCTATTTCAGCACCCAATACGGATACAAAGATCGTTTCTTTCTTACGTTCAACGCAGCCATGGATGGTTCATCTAGGTTTGGCAGTGATGCAAAAAGCGGACTGGGTATCAATGGCGTAAGGTATTCTTTCATGCCCTCTCTTGGTGCTGCCTGGATTGTATCATCTGGTTCTTCATATGGTACTTCCACAAAGGTTGACCTCTTCAAATTTCGCGCCACAATCAGCCGCACTGGAAACGATGACATAGGGAATTACACTGCAAGACAAACCTATACCTCACAGAATTTTCTGGGTATGCAGGGATTGGTGCGCTCAGGTGTTCCCAATCCATCCATCCAGTGGGAAACAAGTACCAAGGGCAATTTCGGTATTGATGTAGCTTTTTGGAATGATAGGGTGGCCATGAGTGTTGACCTCTATACTGCCAAGACCACTGATATGCTGGTGTACGAAAAAGTATTGAGCGGTTCAGGTTTTGAAAATGTGTTGACCAATGGCGGTGCAATGAGGAACAGTGGTATTGAAGCGATGGTCAATATGAGGGCCATCAACCAATCATCCTTGAAATGGGACCTTGGTTTCAATTTTGCCACCAATCAGAATAAAATATTGACAGTGCCCAATGGTCAATTCCTTACCAATACACACGGCGCAACCATCATCACACAAACCGGTGCTGCAGCCAATGTTTTTTATGGATACAAAACCAATGGAGTTTTCAAAACTACCAACGATGCGCTTGTTTCAGGCCTGAGAACAAAAAATGCTGACGGTACCTTTTCCAATTTTCAAGGAGGGGATGTTCGGTTTGTTGATGTGAATGGAGACAGAATCATCGATGAAAAAGACATGCAGCAATTGGGATCCTCTGCACCCCGCTTTCATGGCAGTTTTTCAAGTAAACTATCATTGAAAAGGTTCACCCTGGATGCATTGTTCACTTTTTCACAAGGCAATGAAGTTTTCAACCAGCTGAGGTATTACCTGGAGTCTGCGAGCAGTACTGACAATCAACTCAACAGTGTTGTGAACCGCTGGCGCACAGAGGGACAGGTAACGAACATGCCCAAGGCTTCTTTTGGTGATCCCCGTGGAAACAACAGGTTCAGTGACAGATGGATTGAAGATGGCTCCTACTTAAGGCTCCGCAACATCACCCTTTCTTATGATCTTTCTTTCAAAGAGAAGTTTGTGAAAAATGCTACGGTATACCTTACAGGAAACAACCTGCTCACGTTCACAAAATACATGGGATTTGACCCTGAGTTCAGTGCCGGAAACGCTGGTTTTGCGCAGGGTATAGATACTGGTCTGGATCCATTGTTCAGGTCTGTTACCATGGGCATCAGGATTGGACTTTAATACCTGCAATGAGGCTTGGAAAAAATATTATTATGAAAAGGAAAAGCGATATCATGAAAATAGCTAAAATTCAAACAGCACTGCTCCTCTTGGTTGCTGTTGTTTTTTCAACAGGATGCCAGAAGGTTTTTGACATCAAACCCAAGGATACACTGGACCAAAGCCAGATGTATCAAAATGTATACGATGCTGATGCTGCAGTCTTGGGTATCTATGGTAAATTCATGGGATTGGCTGATCGCTATATTATCCTGAATGAGCTCAGGGCAGATCTTTTGGATTGTACCCAAAATGCCGATGAAAACCTACGCCAAATCAGTACACATGCAGTGGGTGCTGACAATCCGTATGCAAGTCCCAGACCTTTCTATGAATTGATCCTGAACTGCAATGATGTGCTTGAGAATTTCCAGAAAATGAAGGTTGAAAACAAGATGACAGAGTCGGAGTTCAACCATCGCTATTCTGATATAGGGGCTTTGCGTTCCTTTATTTACCTTCAATTGGGTATCCATTTTGGAAGAGTTCCTTATGTAACGAGCAGGATAAAAAATGTAGACGAAGTAAAGAATCCAAATACCTATCCAGTCATTGGTTTTGATGCCCTGCTTGATTCCCTGATCAACTTTACAGAAAAACTACCCTACAAAGAACTTTATCCGGTAGGAAGCAATCTCAACATCACTGTGGATGGGTACCAGACGCAAAAATTCTTTGTTAACAAAAAAGTGATCTTGGGTGATTTGTATCTCTGGAAAGGCAATTATCAGAATGCGGCCATTAACTACCGGGAAGTCATGGAAACAGGCACCCAGGGTGTTGCAAACGGTCAATATTATAGTTTGTACAAGGTAGGTTGGGACAGCAATGGTGATGTTGACCATTATATATCCTATTCTCGTCCGGGTGATGCTTCAACCCTCATCCAGAATACGCAATGGAGAATCATGTTCGAGCAGCCATTTGGAAGCAGTGGATTTGACCGTGAGTGGGTTTGGGTGCTCCCTTTTGACAGCAAATTCAATCCAGAAAACTCATTGATCCGTATGTTTTCTCCTATTGGGGGAAGTTATACTGTACGCCCCTCCCAATTGGTTACAGACATGTGGAATGCTGAAACACAGCGCCCAGCGCAAGGTGGGTCCATCCCTTATGATGCGCGGGGCCTGTTGAGCACCAAGCAGATTGGTGGTCAGCCCGTAGTCATGAAATACCTATACAATTATCTCAACTTCAACTCTTTGCTTCCTGTCAATCCTTTGGCAAAAACAGGCAAATGGTTTTTGTTCCGCCAAACCCATCTGCACATGCGTTTCTCTGAAGCTGCGAATCGCTTAAGGAGACACCGACTGGCTTGGGGATTGCTGAACAGTGGAATTACTGGCGCTTTCCCAGCGCCCGGTTCAGATGTGACCAATTTTCACAATACGCTCTATGAATCATTTCCATTCAATTTTGATGCAAGAAACAGTGGAAGTACAGGCGTGCCATTCTATCGCGCCGACTGGTACAGAAACATTGGTATCAGGGCCAGGGCTAATCTTGTAGACATCACAGTTCCTGCATCAGACAGCTTGTTGAACATTGAAACAAACCTTATCAAGGAAACCGCTTTGGAGAACGCTTTTGAAGGCACCCGCTGGCCTGATTTGCTCAGGATTGCCATCCGCAGAAATGATCCATCATTTGTTGCAGACAGGGTGTTCAACAAGCTGATCAGGTCTGGCGTTTCTTCAGGTGCTGCATCAGCTGCCAGGGCCAAATTGTTGGCCAGGGATTGGTACCTTCCTTTCAAGTGGTGAGCACCCTGATTTTTATTGACAAGGAAAAAGTGCAGGTTCTGGATTGTTAAAACTGCGGGATCATGAAAATACAGTTGATTTGTCTGCTATCTCTGGTCCATGGAGTGGTTTTCTCACAAGGCAAATCATTTAAGTTTGATTTCGGTTCCAGGAAAGCTGCATCAGGTTATATCGCAGTAACGCCCAGTACTTTGTATTCTGCCAAAACTGGTTATGGCTTCAGTCATCAATCATCACCTGTGGCTGTCAGGCGAAAGGGTTATCGCCTGGAGGGAACTTATATCACCTCCAATAAACCCCTTTATTTTTCAGTGGCATTGCCCGAAGGCAATTATGATATCAAAGTATTCCTTGGTGATAAAAAAGGTATTTCTTCCACCATCATTCGTGCAGAATGCAGAAGGCTCATGACAGGCCAAACCATCACTACAAAGGGCCAGATGCTTGCAAAAGAATTTTCTATTCATTTGCGCGACAGCATGATCAGGAATGCAGAAGGAAAGATTGTTTCAAGGGTTAGATTAAAGCCAAGGGAGTCCGCCTATTTGCATTGGGACAATCTCCTGACGCTTGAGTTCAACGATTCATTGCCTAAAATCTGTGGTCTTGAAATCATCCCCAACAATACAACCCCAACGATATTTCTCGCAGGAAATTCTACAGTGGTCGATCAGGACAAGGAACCCTGGGCAGCCTGGGGGCAGATGTTTCCTTCCATGATTGCACCTGGTAAAGCCATCATTGCGAATTATGCAGAATCTGGGGAAGCCTTGCGTTCATTCAAAAGCGCCAATCGGCTCGAAAAAATATGGTCCATGGCAAAGCCTGGAGACTATCTCTTCATCGAGTTTGCGCACAATGATCAGAAACCTGGCGGAAGTCATCTTGATCCTTTCACGACTTATATGTCAACCCTCAAATCATGGATTGCTGAAGCAAGAAAACGCAATATTACACCTGTGCTGGTTACCTCCATGCACCGGAGAAATTTCGATACAGCTGGGGAGATTCTCAATACACTGCTGGATTATCCCGATGCCATGCGCAAAACAGCTACTGATGAAAATGTAATGTTGGTTGATTTGAATGCCATGAGCAAGGAATTGTATGAAGCATGGGGCCCTGAAAAATCGCTCAAGGCTTTCGTGCATTTTCCGGCAAATACTTTCCCTGGACAGGATAAAAAACTGGAAGACAATACCCATTTCTCCACCTATGGTGCATATGAATTGGCCAAATGTGTTGCTGCAGCGCTGGCAGCATCCTCCTCAACATTTAAATCCATCATTCTTCCAAGTTTTCAACAGTACGATCCAAGCCACCCGTTGTCATTTGAAAAATTCTATCTTCCCATGGGCTCTTTGGTCAATGCCATAAAACCTGATGGAAATTAAATCTTTATACATGAAATCAATTCTTGTTTTTAGCGTGTATTTTTTGTTGATGCTCAGTAATCTCTTTGCCCAACCTGTATTGTCAACAGGCGGAAAAGCAATGCCCAATGAGTGGATTGATAGTGCCACTGGTCACAGGGTTTTGAAACTGACGAGGAATAAAAACACCAGTAACCTTTCGTTTTATTTCCACAACAATCCATTTATCGGGAATAAAATGGTGTACTACAGCAGCGACAAAAACAATACTGCAGGCGTGGCCAAGCAAGAAACCTTTTCAGTCAATTCACGAAACAAGCAGTTGCATTTACTTGATCTGAAAACCCTTGAATCAGAACAGCTGACCTTTCATCAAAAACCCATGAATGGGGAAATTGTACATGCAAAGTCAGGCAACGTTTTTTATCAAATCCAGGACACTGTTTTTTCGGTGAATGCCAATACAAGAAAACCAACTGTGGTCTATGTTTTCAAAAACCAATACAGGGGTTCCGTGGCTGCGGTAAATGCAGATGGAAAATATTTGGCAGGAGTAAGGGTTGAGGAAAAAGAGCGGGAAATATTCAGGAACAATCCGCAGAAAAGCAGCTATTTCAACCTCATCTATGAAGCAAAACTTCCCCGCGCTTTATTCATCATCGATACAGAAAAAGGCACATTGAAGGAGATTCATTCCGATTCAGCTTGGCTCAATCATGTACAGTTTTCTACAACTGATCCGGATTTGCTCATGTTCTGTCATGAAGGACCATGGCATAAGGTTGACAGGATCTGGACCATCAGGCTTTCTACCCAGAAAACCATGTTGATGCACAAACGCACCATGCCCAATGAAATAGCGGGGCATGAATGGTCTTCTCCAGACGGAAAGACCATTTGGTTTGATTTGCAGCAGCCCAGGAGTACAACCTTTTTTGTGGCAGGTGCTGATGTAAAGACAGGAAAAGAAATCAAGTACAGCCTCAAACGCGAGGAATGGTCCATCCATTATAATTTATCCAATGACCAACAACTTTTTTGCGGTGATGGGGCAGATCCTGGACAGGTGGCAAAGGCCCAGAATGCCCAATGGATTTATTTGTTCAGGCCCAAGGGAGATCATTTTGATGCGGAGAAATTGGTGGACATGAAACACCATGGGTATAAACTTGAGCCCAATGTGCATTTTAGCCCAGATGACAAATGGGTGATCTTCAGGGCCAATTTCGAGGGCATTGAAAATGTCTATGCTGTCGAAATTTTGCCCGCTGTAAAAACAGTGTCAACGCAAAGCAACGGATGGCCAGACATCACACAGACCATGAAACCCTGGACCCGCTGGTGGTGGCAGGGGAGTGCTGTCAATGCAAAAGACCTTGACTGGAACCTGGAACAGTACCAACAGGCCGGTTTGGGCGGTGTTGAAATCACGCCAATTTATGGTGCCATTGGTCATGAAAAAGCGTACCTGCCATTTCTATCGCCATCGTGGATGAATGCACTCACGCATACCTTGAAAAAATCAAAGTCACTCGGCCTTGGTATTGATCTCGCCAATGCAACAGGCTGGCCATTTGGCGGGCCTTGGGTCAGCGATGACGACGCAAGCAAATCGGTTTACCATAAAATCTATAGCGTCACCGGAGGTGTTCCATTGAAAGAAAAAATTGAATACCGCAGAGAGTCATGGGTGCGTACCGCAAATCCCAAACCACTTAAAACTGCTCAGTTGCTGGATCCTCCTGCATCAAACCCAGATCTTCAGGGCCTTGCCCTGGACCAGGTTCAATATGCAGGAAACCTTCCTTTGGAAGCCTTGATGGCTTACAATGAGCAGGCAGAATCAATTGATCTCATGGGAAAGGTAGGAAAGGATGGCACACTCAACTGGAATCCTCCTCAGGGCAATTGGAAGATTTATGCCATATTCAGTGGGCTGCACGGAAAGATGGTTGAACGCGCTGCTCCTGGTGGGGAAGGATATGCCATTGACCACTTTTCAAGCAAGGCTGCCAGCAATTATTTCAAGAAATTTGATACGGCATTTGTTGGCCATGATCTTTCTTATCTGAGAGGATTTTTCAATGATTCTTATGAAGTGGATGATGCAAGGGGTCAAGCCAACTGGACAAACGATATGTTCAGCCAATTCCAAAAGTTAAAGGGATATGACCTTCGTTTGAAATTGCCTGCCCTTTTTGGAAATGCAGACAAGGAACTCAATAGCAGGGTGCTCTATGATTACCGTTCTGTTATTGATGAAATGATCCTCAACAATTTTACCAGAGAATGGAAAAAATGGGGGGATGGGAAACAGAAAATTCTTCGGAACCAGTCACATGGTTCACCTGCCAATACCTTGGATCTCTACAGCGTGGTGGATATTCCTGAAACCGAGGGAACCGATGTGCTTCGGTTTAAATTCGCTTCTTCTGCTGCCAATGTGAGCGGAAAACAATTGGTGTCTGCAGAATCAGCCACCTGGCTGAATGAACATTTTCTTTCCTCCTGGGGAGATGTAAAGAAGGCCATTGATTTGTATTTCCTGGGTGGCGTAAACCATATCGTTTATCACGGAACAGCGTATTCACCAAAGAACGCACCATGGCCTGGTTGGCTTTTTTATGCTGCTGTGCATTTTCAGCCTGTCAATCCACAATGGAAGGATTTTCATGTCCTCAACAACTATATCGCCAAGGTGCAGTCTTTCATGCAACAGGGCAAACCCAACAATGATCTGTTGGTGTATTATCCCATCGTTGACCGGTATGCACAAACTGGAGGCCCACTTTTGCAGCATTTTGATGGGATGGAAAAGAATTTTGAACACACTGATTTTGAACATCTTTCAAAGCATTTGCAGGAAAAAGGGATTGGGTTTGACTTTTTCTCTGACCGCCAATTGCAGCAGTTTGAAAGCAAGGGAAAATCAATTCTCTCTGCAGGGAATACATACCAGACAATTGTGCTGCCAGCAATACAGCTGATGGATGCATCATCATTATCAAAAATCATGGAGCTTGCCAGGCAAGGGGCAACCATCATCGCTTATAAACAAATGCCCAAGGGTGTTCCTGGATTCTCAAATCTCGAAGCAAGACAAAAAGCATTTGATGCACTCCTCTCGGGACTGAAGTTTGCTGAAAATGGAAAGCTACAAACTGCTGCAGTAGGAAAAGGAAAGTTGATCATCGCTGCTGACATGGAATCATTGGCTTCACTCGTATCCGTTTACCAGCGTCCATTTGAACAAAAAGGTTTTCAGTCTATTCAAAGAGAACTGCGTGATGGTCATGTTGCCTTCATCAACAACAGGTCTGAGAAGCCGCTGGATGAGTGGGTCAATATCCCTGCAAATGCAAAAACATCACTCAGCTTTTTTGATCCCATGTCCGGCAAGATTACCGAGGCCTTGACACGATCCGTCTCTTCAACACAGGTTGCTGTAAGAGTTGCCCTGGGTCCACATGAGTCAATCCTGTTGCGGAGTTCAACATCGACTATTGCTTCCCCCAAACATCAATATCCATCAGCAGTTGCAACCAGCGTTTCTATCAGGGGTCCATGGAAACTGGAATTCCTTGAAGGTGGACCACAACTTCCCAGGCCTGTAAGCCTTGATAGCACTGGATTCTGGACATCATTGGCTGATACAGCGGCCAAAAATTTCTCTGGTACAGCCAGGTATTCAACCAGTTTTGTTTTGCCTGATGAGAAGATATCCAGTTGGACACTTTCACTTGGAGAGGCGTCTGCAACTGTGGAACTGGTTTTGAATGGTGTTTCTCTGGGTAGCCATATTGGTCCGGTTTTCAATTTTGTCATTCCTGCAAACCTGTTAAAAAAAGAGAACAAACTCCAGATAACAGTGGCCAGCTTGATGGCCAACCGCATCGCCTATATGGATCGCAACAACCTTCCCTGGAAAATATTTTACAATGTCAACATGCCGGCCCGCAAAAAAGAAAATGCCCGCGATGGCATCTTCAGTGCTGCAGACTGGTCTCCTGTTCCTTCAGGACTGAAAGGGCCTGTTGTGCTGATAGGCCGTCAATAAAAGAATAAAGAGAATTTTACATGAAGCCTATCATTTCCATGCTGCTATCGTTTGTTGTGATGCAAGCTGCTGCCCAAAAAACAGAGCAGCTTTACCTGTCTGGAACCGATAGTAAACAAACGGTGCAGTGGGATTTTTTTTGCACTGATGGAAGAAAGAGCAATTCCTGGGAAAAGATTGAAGTGCCCAGTTGTTGGGAACAGCAAGGGTTTGGAAACTACAACTATGGCCGCGATTACAAAACAAATGGTAAGAACAGCAGGTTTGCTGATGAATCAGGTCTTTATAAATATCAGTTTACTCTTCCCCAAAACTGGAAGGGAAAATCCATTGATATCGTTTTCGAAGGGAGCATGACCGATACCGAAGTAAAGGTCAATGGCAAGTTGGCTGGCGCAATGCATCAAGGTTCTTTTTACCGGTTCAGTTATGATGTTACCGCATTGCTCAAGCCCGGTGCAAAGAATCTCTTGGAGGTTAAGGTCAGCAAAATGAGC
>JBJOOI010000006.1:0-12024 GCA_046051375.1 Bacteroidota bacterium
TTGGCTCCAGCCTTTAAATTCAAGCCTTGCGTCATAGGTCTCACCATTTAGTATATCAGCTTCAACCACCGGCCCATGGGAAGTTTTCCAGGTTTCATCTGTCCCAATTATTTGTTTTCGACCATCTGTGTATTCCACTTCGATCTCTGCTTTAAGCAAGGGTACTTTTCCATAGAAATGCTTAACCACCGGATTTTTAATCAACAATGCATAGCCTAAATAACCGGCAAACCAACCTTCTGCGACGATTGACCCAAATGCATTTTTACCGGGTTTGATATGCTGCGTAACATCATATACTTGGTAATATACCCGCTTATTATAATCAGTCCATCCTGGTGTAAATTGATCAGCCCCAATCTTCTTCCCATTGATGTAAAATTCATAAAGCCCTAAAGCGGTTACATAAAGACGCGCTTTCTTGATTTGTCCCAATACGTTTACTTCTTTTCTAAAAAATGGAGCAGGTGGCAGGTTATATTCTTTTCCTTTACCCAAATGATTGAGGTCATTTCCTATCCATGCTGCACTCCAGTTTGATTTGTTGACGAGGCCAATCTCCCACTTCGCTACATCACTCCATGCACCTGGAACACCATTTTTATCCCAAGCTCGAACTTTCCAGTAGCAAATTTTCCGTGGTGTAAGGGCTTTACCTTTATAGACAATCTGATTTGTTTCGTTACTTTTAAATTTACCGGTGTTCCATAGATCAGCGGAACTTTCGTTCAATAAACTCGGCGAACTCGCAACAATAAGCTGATAAGCAGTCTGCTCCTGGCCGCGAATTGCCGAACGGAGTTCCCAACTTAGCCTAGGCTGTAACTCATCGGTAACGGGGTTATCTTTATATTCGGTCCTTAAGTTTAATGGAAGTAGATCGATTGCCTGACTAAAAATCAACTTCGGCAATGCCGACATAAAGAATACAAAAAAAATTGTTCGTTTGAATGTCATAATAATTGACTATTCATTATTGTCTTAAAGTATGATCACTCGTTTGATATATTGATTTAAACCATGTGTAATCTTGATGAGGTATACACCAGGTTTGGGATTCTGTAGGGAGATGTTTCTTTTGTAGTTTCCACTGAAATTTGCCTGTGTTTGTCGGAATACTTCTCTTCCCTCTGAACTTAAAACAGCAATAGCTAAATCCTCTTTGCCTGTAACACTGAAGCTTAGATGAAAGTTTCCATTACTTGGGTTAGGAGCTACAGAAAATCTAATTTTATCTGGAGCAACATTAACGATTGAAGTTATCGTTACATCCTGTTCCGCAGACAAGCTTTCGCAATTAAAATCATCAACAACTGAAGTTCTGTATTTACCAGATTGAGTGACTTTAAGTTTTTGCCCTTTTTCACCTGGAATTTCAGCTCCATTCAACTGCCATTGGTTGCCAGTTGCGACAGAGCTAATCAAGGTGTCAGCATTTCTTGTAACTGTAGGAATTACATTGTTGATGGCCGTAACCGGAATTTTAGCTGATGGACAACCTTCTGAAAGCAGTCGTACTCTCATGTCGTAGAAGAAATAGTAGAACTGATTTGGATCGGAAGAAGATGAAGGAACAACACTATTTCCTGTAACAGTCAGCCCATTGTTTATGCCATTAATACTTTGTGGATAAGGTGATGTGGTTATGTTGTTGTTTCTATACACAGTTGCGCCATCCGTACACTGCATGATCAACACGTGATTCCCGGGTGTGGTTACAGGAAAGTTTACATTGAAAATCATTCCCTTATCATTAGGATCATTCTCTGTAACTACACCAGCTTGTGCAGTTGGTCTGGTATTGGAGACAATAAAATCTCTTTGTCCCAAGTTGAAATAACTGTATCCCCCTTGAGCATTTTCACTCGCCAGATCAGCAAAGATAATTCTGACCTTACCGGGATTTCCAATAAACATCTTTACGGATTCAATTACCATTGGAACAGCATTGGAAAAACGAACGAAGTTTCCGTTAAATTCATTGTATCCTCCAGAAGCAAATGCTGTTTTGTCTTTGGGACCTACTGTTCCGACAAGGTCGTTAAAGGAAGCAAAATATTTCTTATCAGCTGTCAATGTACTTGAAATGGCAACTGTATTAACTGTTGATAAAACAAATGGAATTCTTGAGGTATCCGATGCAAACCAACTGATGTAATTACCAGTAGTTGCAGTACCCCTAAGCAAAGCTGCTGAATTATTGCAAATCAAAGCCGCTAAACCTGTAGGTCCAACACCAGAAGCCAATGCATTTGCTTCTGAAATCACCTGGTTGTTTTCTGTATTCTGATCAGTCAATAAATTTGATTTTGCTGCAAACGTATATTTGGAATTAGCCTTCATTACAAATGGTGTCTGGAATGTATACTCAGATTCAGCACCAGATATAAGTGGACCATTAAATACACCTGTGATGGTTGAGAGAGGATTTCCATTTTCTTTTATTTCTACCGATAAAGGAATATTTCTTTGCTCTCTGCTTCCAGTGTTTCTTAATTTAATCGTAACATATTGTGAGCCATCTGCACATTCACGATCAAAAGGGTAAACAACTGAGCTTAATGCAAGATCGTTCGAAGGTCTTACAATAGTTAGCGTATAATCCTGCGCTTCTCCTCTTGTATAACTGCCGGAAGCTTGAATTGAGTTAGGAGCATTGGTTTCTGAAACAATTACACGCATCAACATTTTATCTCCAATGGCTAAGCCTGTAGGAAGGCTGATGGTCGTTTTGAATGTGCTATCGTTTTGTAGTGCCTGACTGGTTGCAAATGATTCACCTGCATCTGCAAAATCACCGTCATTATTGGTATCAATAAATATTTTGGCATACCTGACATTGTTCGTTTTATCGCAACTTCTCACGCGCATAAAGAAGGCATTTGACCCACCCGATTCAATTGCAACTGTCGAGAGTCTGCTGTCTTTATAGGTGCTACAGGTGTCTTTGTATTTTGTGCTTACGTCTCCAAATGAAAGCGAATCAATGTAAGCACCACTTTGGTCACTGAATGTGGCAGCTGAGTATGGGGTTCCACCAATTCCAGAAACAATCAAAGAAAAATTCTGACTACCACCGCCTCTGATCAGTTGGCCTTTGTGACGTACCTCAATGGTATATGTTTCGCCAAGCAAAACAGAGTCTATCTCAATCTTTTCAACATTATCAACATCATTATCTCCTCTTGTAGCAGGGCTGGCAGGGGAACTACCATCCAGTTTCCAGGGGAAGAAAATTTTGTTTCCCTGTTTAACGCGAAGGTCTAAATCATTTACCAATTTCTTGTCCCTGGAATTGAGCGTTCCATTTGGAGTAATTGAACCGGCTGGGTCCGTCCATACAATTGTTGCACTCAAAGAACCCTTACCCGATGCAACTACATTTACGGTATATACTGAATCATTTCTCAGGTTTCTTTCTACTACCAAATTGTTTTTTGTGTTATTGAGCACACCTGCTGCTCTGGCAATATTGGCAAGGCCCCATCCATGTTTATAATCAGGACCCGGAACTGTTGTTGCTTTATCAGTAGTGTGTAAAATCAATCCCTTGATGGTGGAGGACCATGCGGCATTGTTGTTGTTTTTTCTCATGAAAAGTTCTTGCAACAAAATTGCCGAACCAGCTACCGTAGGAGAGGACATTGATGTGCCAGATAGAGTTGAATAAGTAGAATTACTCCCGGAACCTGAAGAAGTTAGTCCTGAGCCATTTGCTACAACATCTGGTTTAATTCTGCCATCGTCTGTCGGTCCAAAACTGCTACTGTTACTGAGTACTATATCAGATGCTGAGGTATAGCCACCTGAAATTGGCAAAACATTTCCTACAATCAGCGCATTCTTGGCAGTAGAATAAGTGGGCAACAAATCAAAACCACTTTGGTCATATATGCCTCCTGGCCTTGCGCCTGCATCGTACATGGAGTTGGATTCATTAAATCTCCAATAGTTGGCGCCAACGGCAGGACCGCTTTCGTTTCTGTTGTTGCCAGCTGATTTCACAAGAAGGTAGTTAGGCGATAGGGTTGCTATCGAATCCCACATTTGAGCCTCTGAACTGTAATGACCAAATTTCCAGTCCTCCGTTGCTCCTGGAGCGCCCCAGAATTCCCATCTGTTTTGTGCACTGTTGAATCTCCATCCTGCAATACTACCATAGGAGTGATTAGACACAAGAAGGTTTGAAGCTTCACCTGAGATCTCTGAGATGTGATTAGCAAAATCATAAGCAATGATTCCTTTGATGCCATGTGCCATACCTTTTGCTATACTATTCACTCCAGATGCTACCAATGTTCCAGTAACGTGTGTTGCGTGATTGTCTTCTGTTGTAGGGTTATCCTTTTGTGTGATTCTACCAATAAGCTCAACATGTGACCTATTGACCAAACCTCCATCCCACAAAGCGAGCTTATTGGTAAGTAAATCACTTGATCCATTTAAATTTAATCCAGAGCTTCCTCCAGTCCATAATTTATTTGTACCGATTGTAGATGCAGCTATTACATTACTTTGAGTGCCAACATACATGGGAAAACCTAAGTCGTCAACGCCAACCAGTTGAGCGACGTTGCCCTTGTCATCTGCAATGGTCAATCTCCACCCCTTTTTTGCAGCAAGACTCATTGCTTTTTCGTAGCGCTGTGTTTCGATTATACGTTGATCATTTGAAATTTTCTCAAGGTCACGTACTTGAGGTATGGTTTGCTTTTGTGCGTTCAATAATGTGTTACATAGCAATAAAAAAACTGCAACAACAAAAACTTTATTTTTTTGCATTCTCATAACGTTGAAGATAAAAATTATTGGCCTGAAAAAGCTAACTTGTTCAGCATTCGCGAAATTATAAACAATAACTTTAAATGGATGTGCCAAATGTGGATTAACGGGAAAACGATGATTTTTATGGTGCTACTGTTTTCCCTGGTGGGTTGTGGGGGTGCAAAAGTGCAGGTTACAGGTAAAGTGAAGCGTGTAATGGGAAACCAGATGCCTTCTCCTGATCTACTAAATGAGGAGCCAGCCGGCTTTAGTACAACGGTCTATTTCTTTGCCCCCACACTGATGAACATGGGGATGCCTACCGGAGAACAGGGGGTGTTCTTGATGACAGATAAAAAATTGGTTGCCAAATCGTTAGCAGAAAAAGATGGCAGTTTTAAGCTGAAATTAAAGCCAGGAAAGTACTCTGTACTTCTGGGAAAAGACGGGCAGTTTTATAGCAATATTTCCAGTCTGGATGGACTCATCAATCCCATTGAAATCAATAAAAACAACAAAAAGCCTATCGTTTTAATGGCTGATTGGGGAGCAATTTATTAGCAGTAGGACTTCCACGGGGAGTTTTTCCAGATCAAAAATTGTTGAAGGAGCTGTAGGTATCAATATAACATCGACCAAGACTATTACCTTTGCACCATGTATCGCCTTCTCAGAAATTTACTTTTTAATTTGGAAGCCGAGCAGGCGCATTATTTTTCAATGAATCTGCTAAGCACAGCCTGCAGTATCACACCAGTCAGAAAAATCATTGGCAAATGTTTTACACCGGCTGCACCTAGTTTAGCAAGAACTGCATTTGGACTCCATTTCAAGAATCCAGTCGGACTAGGCGCTGGATTTGACAAAAATGCTTGTTATCTCAGAGAATTGGAAGCCCTTGGTTTTGGCTTTGTAGAAATTGGAACGGTTACTCCCCTGCCTCAGGAAGGCAATGAAAAGCCCCGTCTGTTCAGGCTGACAGAAGACAAGGCCCTGATCAACAGAATGGGATTCAACAATGAAGGTGTGAAGGTGATCAGGGAGCGGTTGGAAAAATGGGCCAAAAATACCACCCCTCACCTGCCTGCCGGCAGGCAGGCTCGATCCCGCAGGGCGGGTCTCGGAGCCCCTTCTGAACAGGTTTACCAACCTCTGGTTGGAGGGGAGTTTGTGAAACAAGCACGCTACCAGGGAAAAATGATCATCGGCGGCAACATTGGCAAGAACAAAGTAACCCCGAATGAGGATGCCTGGAAGGACTACGAAATCTGTTTCAACGAATTGTTTGATGTGGTGGATTATTTTGTCGTCAATGTAAGTTCCCCGAATACGCCTGGCCTCAGGGCTTTGCAAGACAAGGACTCCCTGCTCAAGATCCTTGGCAACCTGCAGGAGAATAACAAAAAAAGACCCCATCCCAAACCCATCCTGCTCAAAATTGCACCGGACCTGACCGATGGCCAACTCCAGGACATCGCAGACCTGGCAGAGGAGATTCAATTGGATGGAATTGTTTCCAGCAATACAACCATTTCAAGGGAAAACCTGTCTGAGACATGCAAGGACCAGTCTGAAGCCATTGGCATGGGAGGCCTGAGTGGCCAGCCCTTGAAAACGGCTTCAAATGATATTCTTGAAAAAATAACAAAGCTGACAGCAGGCAAGGTTCCGGTTATCGCCAGTGGAGGAATTTTTACTGGAAAAGATGCCTCAGACAAAATCAACCGGGGCGCAGTATTGGTGCAGGTTTGGACAGGTTTCATCTATGAAGGACCAGCTATTGTAAAGAAGATTTGTAAAGCATTAAAATAAACACATGACCAGTTTACTCACTGCTGATTCGCTGATTAGCCTGATTACACTTTCTCTGCTTGAAATTGTTTTGGGCATTGACAATGTGATCTTTGTTTCCATTTTGATGGGACGCCTGAAAACCGAGCAAAAGCTCGCTGCAAGAAGGCTGTGGATGATATTGGGCATCAGTGTCCGGATCTTGCTGCTGCTTGCACTGGGATGGCTGGTCACCAATGGGAACAAGGAATTGTTTGGGCTGACCCTGAGTGGTAAACATTATGGATTCAACCTGCGGAACTTGATTCTTTTTGCCGGCGGACTGTTCCTGCTCTACAAAACGGTTAAAGAGATTCACGGAAAGCTCGAAGGAGAACATGAATTAAATGCTGATGGTAAAAAAGCCCAGGCTTCTTTTTTCAGCATCATCTCTCAGATTATCCTGATTGACATGATTTTTTCTTTTGACAGCATCATCACGGCAGTAGGAATGGCAAAGCACGTAGAGATCATGATTGTGGCGGTGGTCATTGCGATGATCATCATGTTCTTCTTTTCAGAAAACATTTCAACCTTCATCCACAAGCATCCCACATTGAAAATGTTGGCACTTGCCTTTTTGTTGATTGTCGGATTCAGTCTTTTCTTTGAAGGGTTGCAACCCCTCCACGGAAGCCATATTGAAAAAGGATATATCTACTTTGCGATGGCTTTCTCTTTTGGTGTTGAAATGTTGAACATGCGGATGAGGAAAAAGAGCAAACCCGTTGAATTATACGAGCCAACCATCAACAAAGAAAATTAATTTATCCCCTCAGCAAGACTGCACCAACGATTCCGGCCGTTTCAGTTCTCAAACGGGATTCACCCAAACTGACCGGTTCAAAATTGTTTTGTACTGCCAGTGAAAGTTCATTTGCCGTAAAATCGCCTTCAGGCCCAATCAACAAAATGCAGTCTTCGTTTTGCCCTGTCAACTGAGGCTTCTCTCCCTCCATGCAATGCGCTATGAATTTTTTTAGAGGAAGATCCATTGAGAAAACAGCGGGCAGCTTGAGGGGTTCATGCAATACAGGAAAATGAAACTGCCCAGACTGAAGACAAGCGCTGACAAGGATTTGCTGAAAACGCTCCTGCCTGAAATGCTGTCGCTCTGTGCGTTCAGCCAGCAATGGAATGATTTCAGTGATGCCAATTTCAGTGACCTTTTCCAGCATCCATTCAAACCGAGCAGTATTC
The DNA here is from genome assembly GCA_046051375.1 of Bacteroidota bacterium. GTDB lineage: Bacteria > Bacteroidota > Bacteroidia > Chitinophagales > Chitinophagaceae > Pollutibacter. The sequence goes on from JBJOOI010000006.1 coordinate 7,795, forward strand.
TTTAACAGTGAAATACCAAGGATCATTTTTTTGGGTGGTGCGGGATGAAAAACTTTTTCTTCAATCCCTACAAGTAATTTTTTCTTGTCTGCTTCAGCAATTACAGCCTTAGCAGAACACCCTCTCCCATCCGTCAACAACAATTGTTCGCCCGCTTGCATGCGCAGCACAGTTACTGCATGTTTTCGGATTTCCTCGGTGAGGGGAATGGTTCCTTTGGATGATTGCAGGGCAGGAAAATGAAAAAGGGGTAAAGCATTCATTGTATGACCTTTGTTACCATTGGCTAAAATGGTGTGTCTTCCATATCATCCTGATGATCATTCATCCTGCTGCCTTTCTGGATGTACAACTTGGCACTGCCACCATCTTCATTCACAGGTCTCCAGCTTCCACCGCCGCCGCCATCAGCAGGCCTTCCAAATGGATCCAGGCTTTCATGCTCTTCGAATTTCTGGATAAAGAGCTTGGCCTTGAGTTTGATGTTCTCCAAAGAACCATTACGGTGCTTGGCAATCTTCACGTAAGTATCTCCCTTGGTATCTTCACCCATATCATTGGTGGTGATGTCGTAATAATCAGGTCTGTACAGGAACATCACCATGTCAGCATCCTGTTCAATGGCACCAGACTCACGCAGATCAGAAAGCTGTGGCACTTTCTGTCCATCTTTTCTTTTTTCAACCTCACGACTCAACTGACTGAGGGCAATGATCGGCACTTGCAATTCCTTAGCCAGTTGCTTGAGGTTTCTTGAAATGGTACTGATTTCCTGCTCACGGTTGGAATTCCTGTTGTCGCTGGAGCCGCTCATCAACTGCAAATAGTCAATGATGATCAGGCCTACATCATGCAAACTTTTTAGCCTGCGGCACTTGGCCCTGAGCTCAAAAATATTGAGTGCGGCAGAGTCATCCACAAAAATCCTGGCCTTTGTCAAGGGCTCAATCCCTTTTTTGTACAACTGCTGCATTTCATGGTCTTCCATGCGGCCCCTTGATATTTTTTCCAGATGGATCTCACTCTCAGCAGAAAGGATCCTTTGCACCAGCTGGCTGGTACTCATCTCCAGGCTGAAGAAGGCCACTGCTGTGGGTTTGGTAGGATGCATGGCTGCATTCCTGGCCAGGTTCAGGGCAAATGCGGTTTTACCGACAGAGGGTCGCGCAGCAAGAATGATTAGATCAGAACGCTGCCAGCCATAGGTTGTTTTGTCAAGAGTTGGAAACCCGGTTGGAACACCAGTAATGTCTTCATTCCGGGCCCTCATCTCATCAATCTTGTTCAACGTATCCATCACACTCTTGCCCAGTGTATCAAATTCTTTTTTCAGCTGATCATTGGCAATGGAAAACAGTTTCTGTTCTGCGCTGTCCAAGAGATCAAAAACATCTGTTGAATCATCGTAGGCATCTGTGATGATTTCAGTGCTGATGCGGATCAATTCCCTTTGGATGAATTTTTCCTGCACGATACGGGCATGGGCCTCAATATTGGCGGCAGATACAACGGCGTTGGTCAGTTTTGAAATAAAATAAGGACCGCCCACGGCATCCAGCATCTCCATAGACTTCAGCTCTTCCACAACGGTCAACAGGTCAATGGGTTTGTTGTCTGCATTCAAACGGACAATGGCACGGAAAACGGTCTGGTGAGACTCTACATAAAAACATTCTGGCTTCAGCACATTGATCACAATGTCAAATGCAGCACGTTCGAGCATTACGGCACCCAATACGGCCTCCTCCAATTCACGGGACTGTGGCGGCACCTTGCCATAAGCCATGGCATTGAATTCTGGGGCAGTTTTCCGCTTGTTTCTCCTGTCCCGGTTTATGTTAGTTTGGTCCATTTAATTGCTTTTCAGATCGTTTTCAATCACATTTTCATTACCCAACGGGTCTGGAGAGCGAATATACCAAGGTTGCCCGAAGCAATCTGCATTTTAAAAAAACATTAATTGGGAACAGGCTATCCACAGGTCTGTCCACAGGAAACAGGGGGTTATTGACAGGGCTGATGGGGTTATTCACATTGGGGAGGTTGAAGCGCTTCGCATAGATGTATTATATTTGCGGCTATGACGATTTCATACAAATGGCTGATGGACTATTTTGCAACACCCATCGCCCATGATAAGCTTTCCCTGATTCTGAACTCCATTGGGCTTGAGGTGGAAGGATACGAAGAATACCAGGAGATCAAGGGAAACCTGGCAGGATTGATCACGGGTGAAGTGCTTACTGTAGACAAGCATCCCAATGCAGACAGGCTTTCTGTGACCACAGTGAATATTGGGGCAGAACATCCCTTGCAAATCGTTTGTGGCGCACCCAATGTTGCAGTGGGGCAAAAGGTCATCGTTGCCCCGATTGGCACTACCATTTATCCTACAACAGGAGACCCCATCACCATGAAAGCGGCAAAGATCCGCAGCATCGAAAGCCATGGCATGATCTGTGCAGACGATGAAATAGGCCTTGGTGCAGACCATAGCGGCATCAAAATACTTGACGCAGCAACCCCCGTCGGCATTCCTGTTGCCAGCCTTTTTGAACCATATGATGACCATATCATAGACATTGGCCTTACTCCAAACCGAAGCGACGCGATGAGCCATCTTGGTGTGGCAAGGGATGTCTGCAGCTGGTTGAACCACCACGAAGGAACCTCGATCCAGCCCATCATCCAGCTAAAAAATGAAATCCCTGCTACCGGAGTTGCTTGCCCAATCGAAGTAATCATTGAAAACACTGCTGATTGTCCGCGCTATACCGGCATCCTCATCAATGATGTAACCGTTTCGGCTTCTCCGAAATGGATGCAGCAGCGCCTGAAGGCCATCGGACAAAGATCCATCAACAATATTGTAGACATCACCAATTATATCCTGCACGATACTGGCCAACCCTTGCATGCTTTTGATGCAGACCAGATCAAGGGCGGAAAGGTCAGGATCAAAAATCTTCCTGCCGGAACTGCATTCATCGGGCTGGACGAAAAAGAAAGGAAACTGGAGGCTGGAGACCTGATGATCTGCGACAACGACAGCAATCCTATGTGCATGGGCGGTGTTTTTGGCGGCAAAAGCAGTGGTGTAACAGAGGCTACCAAAAATATATTTCTTGAAAGCGCCTGGTTCCACCCGGTTTCCATTAGGAAAAGCTCATTCAAACACCAACTGAGGACAGATGCGGCCATGCATTTTGAAAAAAGTGTTGACATCGGTCAAACCCTGGAGGTGTTGAAAAAAGCAACCCTGCTGATTGGTGAATTTGCTGGTGGAAAAACAAATACAGATGCTGTTGATGTTTATCCCACCCCCAACAATAAGCCAGTTATCAGACTGGAACATGCCTACGTCCAGAAAATGAGTGGAAAGGCATACGATAAACAAACCGTGAAAAACATTCTCCTTGGAATGGGTTTTGGTTTGCTGGAAGAGGATGAAGCATCCATCACCGTCAACACCCCTACACACAAAACGGATGTCAGCATCCCGGCAGACCTGATCGAAGAAATCATGCGCATTGATGGTTTCGACAACATTGAAATCCCAACCAGCATCCGTATTTCACCATCGGTTTCCAGTGGCAACAGAGACTATCCCTTGCGGGAAAAACTTTCTGGAATCCTTGCTGGCATTGGATTTAATGAAATGCTCAACAATTCCATAACGCACAGCGCCAACTACTCCGAGGAGGAGATGGGCCGTGCTGTAAAGATGTTGAACAACCTCAGTTCTGAATTGGACACCCTTCGGTTGACCATGCTGGAAACAGGACTTCAGACCCTGGCGAGGAACCTGAACCACAGAAACGAGAACATCAGGCTTTTTGAATTCGGCAAAACCTATGCAAAAAACGAAACCGGTTATTTTGAAGATGATCACCTTGCTTTGTTTACCGCAGGAAAAATCAATGAGGTATCCTGGAACAAGGCAGCAGAAGAGGCTGATCTTTTCTACCTCAAAGGGGTCATCAAATCCTTGCAGGTTCAGTCTGGTATAGAAAAAATAAAATTTGATGTTGAAACCTCCAGCAGGTTTGAATATGCCCTCACAGGCACTGCCGGAAAAATCAAGGTACTGACCATTGGAAAGCCTTCAGCAGAGATGTTGAAAAAATTTGATATCCGCGTGGCCGTTTGGTTTGCGGACATCCATTGGTCAAACTGGCTGAAGGCCGGTGAAAAAAATACCATCCGGTACAAAGAGATTTCAAAGTTCCC
>JBJOOI010000007.1:0-11964 GCA_046051375.1 Bacteroidota bacterium
TATCAAACTCACCAAATGCAGTGGTATTACTCCTGCATTGGAAATGATCAAAAAAGCCAGGGCCTTGAACCTCCAAGTGATGCTCGGCTGCATGAATGAAAGCAGTATTGGCACTGCTCCCATGGCTCATTTAGCACCCTTAGTAGATTTTCTGGATGCTGATGGACCCTTGTTGTTGAAGGAAGACCTTGGGGCTGGTATCGATTTTGTTTATTACCAGTTGAAGCCATCCATTTTGCCTGGTTTGGGAATTATCCCATTGTTGGATAGGCTATAACCTCCATCCCAATCCAATCCCAATCATCCTTGGATTACCAAGATGTGCAGCACCAAAATCATAGGCATAGTTGATGTATTTTTTGCCCGTCAGGTTTCTGCCCCATAAGGAAATATCAAAATGCTTTGTTCTGATGCTTGACCTGAAATTGACCAATCCATAGGCCTCTTGCTCAATGGAATTGGCAAGATCAAAGAACTGCTTGCCGACATGGTTGTATTCCAGCCTAAACATCAGTTCATGTGCAGCAATACTGGTTTGGTATTGTGTTGCAACATAATTGGTGGATGACGGAGTAAATACTTGTTTGTTGCCGGATAGGTCAACCTGTGCACCATTGCTGACCACTCCCAATACAGCATACTTGGCTGAGGTCAGACCACCTGAATATTGTACACTCAATCCTTTAGCCAGTTTAAGTTCCATTTCAACCTCCATTCCCCATGCATTCATTTCACCGGCATTCTGGATAATGGTAACAGCGTCAGGCAATACAAGTAATGGTGTTTGAATATCCATGACTTTGTTATAAAAAACGGCAATGGCATACCTGAACTGATTGTTTTTGTCTTTTCCTTTGATACCAGCTTCAAACATGTTGCTGAATTCAGGATTATAGGCTGATAGTGGAACCTGAGATGGATCTGAGGAAATTGTTGTCATGCCGCCACTCCTGAATCCTCTGCTGAAGGATAGATACATCATCTCATTTGCATTAAGCTGGTATTGAATGCCCAGTTTGGGTGAAAATGCTCCATAAGATGATTTTCCTGTAGTATCAGCCATCATCGGGAATGCTGGTCTTGGTTGTTTTTCATACTGACTGCCAATGGTCAGTTTTCTGTTTTCCCTGTCAATCCTCATGCCACCGTTAAGGCTAACTTTGTTGTTGATTTTATAGTTCATGTGACCATAAGCAGCAAGACCATTGTTATCCCCTTTGTTGATCGAAATAATGGAGAAATTCTTATCAGGTACACCAAACAAGCCAGCATCATTTCCAAAAACGGTAGCCTGTTTGGTAGGACTTTTTTGGGTAAATTGGAAGACTCCGGCACTCCATTCAAATGCCTGATCAGGTGAAGATTTGACAGAATTAAGCCTTAATTCGTTTGTCATTACATTCACTGTATTGAAATCTTTTCCATAATTGTTGAATATTCCTACAATGTCAGCAGGGGAGAAGTCTGCATCAAGTGTATTCTCATAAAACCTGTAATTGCGTTGTCTTGCATGCTGAATGGTAATATCTGTTTTCTTTCCCTTGTGTTTTGCTACAATTGATACGTTTCTGCTGTTGTCTCTCATCGAGGATGTGAGGTTTTGAGAAAGGGTGTATGGCTTTTCAAACAAGGCTTTCATGTCATTCACGAGTGGAAATGCACCATCGTTTTTGGCAATATATTGTTTTATATCAGCCTGTAAACTCCAACCCCTGCTCAAAAAGTATTTCAGCTGCAGGTTGAGCATGGTTTGTTGTTGATTGTCAAATTTATTCTTGAGGAATTCGTTGGTATAAAATCCATTTTTAGCGTCATGCAGTGCTGATAAACCTAAAAAAAGTTTATTCTTAATTATTGGAGAATTTACGGAGGCATTGATTCTCTTCTGTCCGTAATTGCCAAATTGAACACCGGCATTGATTTGCCTTGTATTGGTTGGTTTCTTGGTGGTGATATTGATGACTCCTCCCATGGCATTTCTTCCATAAAAGGTGCCCTGAGCACCCCTGATGATATCGATACTTTCAATTTCATTCAATTGTGGGATGTAGGTATCCAAATTGAATTGAGCCACTCCGTCAACATAGGTAGCAACCGATTGGTCGTAAGATGTGGTAACCATTCCTCTGATACCGGTTACATTTCGGTTATCACCAGAATTGGAGATAAACAGGTTGGGGGCAAAGCCAGACAAGTCGCTGATTTCCCAGATGCGCATGTCCCTGACCTGTTTTGCATTGATGGAAGTGTTAGAACCAGGCGTGTTTAAAATATTCGCTTGCTTTTTATCACTGCTAACAACAACCTCATCCAACTTGATGGAATTGGATTCCATCATAACGGAAACATCTTGTGATCTGTCCAGCACACCCTTCCAGATAACTGATGCATATCCCTCTGCTGTAATGAGCAGTTCATAATAACCTTTTCTCAGGTTATTGTATTCAATACTATTATTCGCATTTGCTTCAGCCAATCGGTTGAAATTGAGGAAACTGACCTCAACTCCTTCAATTTTGACTCCCTGTTTGTTTTTTGCTGAGATGGTAAGCTTGATGGTCTCTTGAGAAAAACCAGTTACAGTAAAGAGGAGAAATGCCATAACAAAGAATTGGCGCATGTTATATGTTATTTGTTGTTATTTTTTTTTCTTTTCTCAGCAATGCTTTTAAGTGAATTGATGCTGACATTCAATTCAAATCCAATCAATAGGACAAGTGAATTGACGAATACCAAAAACATCAAAATCAGAATACTTCCCAATGATCCGTAAATTTTATTGTACGAAGCTATATTGTTTACCCAATAGGAGAAAAAATAGGTGAAAGACATGATCAAAATAGTAGCAAGAATGGCGCCGGGAGTCCTGATTCTCCATTTTTTTTGTACATGAGGTGCATATCGATAAATAAGGCCAATCGCCAAAAAAATAAGTAAAAATGTAACTACAAACTGGCCGGATCCAAAAATGAAATCAATAAAACTGTCTTTGATCTTCATTTGCTCAATGATCCAATTCAAAATAATGGTTTGTGTGAGCATGATCATGATGGTCGCAATGATCAACAAGACAATGATAAACGTGAGCCTGATGGCACTCAGTCTTACTTCTATAAAATTTCGATCCTCCAGTTCTATGTGCAACATGGATTTTCTGAAAGTCCTCATGATGGTCAAAGTGGCATTAGAGGAGAAATACAATGCAAGCAAAAGTCCAAACGAGAGTGTTCCTGTACCAGTAGCAAAAAAATCATCCATTACATTTTTGATCATGGTATAGGTGGTTCCATCCGGAATTACGCCACGCAGAAGAACAAGAATCTCTTCGTACAATCTTTTGGAGCCTGGAATGTATGATAAAAGTGTAAAAATGAAAATGAACAGTGGTGGAACCGCCATCAAAAAGTTGAATGCTACAGAAGCGGCCCTTTCGTTTAGTCCTATTTGCTGCGTCTGTTTGAAAAAAAAGTGAAGTACATCATACAAAGGAAGGCCCTCAAATCCAGGCAAAACCAGTTTTTTTGACCAGTTGATCACTGCCTTCACTGGGCGGCTTTCAATCAAGATCCTTTGTAGTTTAATCATTGTTGTCGATTAGTGTATCCTTAGGCTGTCCAAAGCCCTTCTGTATTTTCGGGCATTTTCAAAGTGCTCATCTTCAGTTGATGCAAAGCTATGTGATCCTGAGAAGTCTGCATTTGCACAAAAAAACAAAAAGTCAGTTTTTTCAGCTTTTAAAACAGCATCAATCGATGCAATGGATGGTGTACAAATAGGACCTGGAGGCAAACCTTTGTTTCTGTATGTATTGTATGGAGAACTTGCCGTTGAGCTGATGTGCTTGAATGTAACCCTTCTGATACTAAAATCTCCTAATGCAAACTTGACTGTAGGATCAGCTCCAAGAGGCATACCTTTTTTCAACCTGTTGATGTATACACTTGCCATAGTGGGTTTTTCTTCATTGTTATTGGTCTCTTCTTCAACAATGGAGGCGATGGTAATCACTTCTTCTTTGGAGATGCCAAGCAGTTGTGCATTGTCAATTCTGCTGTCAGTCCAGAATTTATTTGATTCTTTGGTCATTCTCGTCATAAAATCACTGGGGCTGCTGTTCCAGTAAATTTCATACGTATTCGGTATGATGAGGGTCATCAAGGTTTCCTGATTTACACCAAATGATTGGATAGAGTCATTGTTTGTGATGAACCTGTAAACATCAGCTTCAGTGCATTCCAGCTTGCTTCCTACATATTTTGCCAGCTCTTTCTTTGTTCTGAACTTGTTGATGGTAAGTTCTACAGGCGTTTGTAGGCCTCCCTTCAAATTCCGGAAAATGGTAAAAATGCTTGCATTTTTTTCAATGACATATCTTCCAGGCTTGATTGCTGCCCAGTATCCTGACCATTCAGACAATGCCAAGAAAGTGGTAAAGGCTACCGGTTTAACGTGATTGCGAACAAGATCCTTTACAAAAGACTTTTCTGCCTTCTTTGCCGGAATGTATAAAGTTGCCTGTTCAGCGTTGAAATTGGTTGCAGGTCTGAGGAAAAACACATAAAAAAAAGCTGCAGAAACAAAGGCTAATACTGCCAGTAAAAGAATTGATATTCTGTTAGATCGTTTTTTAACCGGCTTTTTCCGTATTTTTTTTTGTGCCATACCTTAATATATACAAAAACCCCGCTTTTTAAAAGCAGGGTTTTATAAAAATAAAATCAGATTATTTGGGTTGAGTCGCAGCTGGTGCAGGAGCTGGAGCCTGTGGCATTGGAGCAGGGGCCTGTTGAGGGGCAGCATTTCCAGTTGTAGTTGGAATACTTTTCAATGTATCAGAACCACCAGATTTACCAGAATTGATCACCAATGCAGAAATCAAACAAAGAATAACCAAAATGCTAGAGAGGACCCAGGTTCCTTTCTCCAGCACGTCTGTAGTTTGTTTTACACCCATGAATTGGTTGCTGAATCCGGCAATATTACCGGCAAGGCCACCACCTTTAGGGTTTTGAATCAAAACAATACCTGCCAAAAGCACTGAAACCAATATGATTAAGATGATAAAAATTGTTGTCATATCTTGTTTTCTTTGATCTGTGAAATTTTGTCTGCAAAAATATGGCTATTGAGAGGATTTTGCAAACTTAATTTGTCATAAACCTCAATAGCCTTTTCCCTTAGTCCTTGTTTAAGATAAACTTCAGCCATAGTCTCAGTGAATACAGCCTCTGATTGATTTTCTTTTTCGTTTTGGATATCGAGAATGGCTTGAATATCCTTGATGGTGACTGTTTCAGCGCCTGGTTGAAGCCTTTTCATGGTTTTTAACCATGCTGTAAAACTTTTTACCTTCAATGAAAGCTCATCCTTGCCGCCTTCCATGTTGATTTTGATGCCCAGTGAGGCAAAATAATCAACGGTATGGTAGGGTGTTAGTGGGAATTCAAAATCATTGTTTGTTTGAGGGACAGTATTTTTTTCACTCTTACCCATTTTACCTTCCTCCCTGAGTTGATAATTGAGCCAACTGGAGTTGTCAAAAAACAAGGCCGTATTGGAAACCGCCTTAGGGAAGTCAATGTGGTTTTGGGATTTTAGTTTGGAAGTATATAAAAATTGAATGATGGAAGAATAGGGAAACGCTTCAGCATGACGTTTGAGTTCGTCAATTGTCATCTCATCCATGCTTTCTTTCTGAAAGAGGGATTTGATCAAAAAATCTGTTTCCTTCGTCATTCTGCTAATTTAAGCTCCTTTACCAATTTGAAAAAATCCGATTGAAAATCTCATCGGTAAGGTTAGTGACCATCTGCTCATTCAACTCTGCTTCTGCCTGCGTAAGACTTTTGCTTGCAGAAAAAGGGAAGTTCCTGGTGATATCTGCCTCAAAGTTCTTTTTTTCGTCCTGTCTGTTCTTGAAAATGATGTGTACGGTTACATTAAGGTTATTGCTCGCTACCTGTTGTTGTGATATACCCGATGTGTTGACAGAATAATCACTGATGTAACCGCTTATCTCGTAATCTGCATCATTGTTGGTTTGAGAAAGCCTGGTTTGATTAATGATTTTTTGCCTGAGTTTGTCGGATAGTTTCGGGCTCAATTGAGGGTTGATATACCTCGCCTTGTTTTCAATAAAGAAAACCCGAACTGTTTTAATTTCTGGTGGGATTGAAACATCTTTCAGTGAATACCTGCAAGTACCTTGAATACTGACAATTGCCAATACAACAAGCAGTAATTTTGCATACTTACTGTAAAAGCGCTTAATCTTCAATGTCATATTCTTTCAATTTTCTGTAAAGTGTTCTTTCGCTGATCCCTAAATCAGAGGCAGCATCTTTCCTTTTCCCTTTGTGTTTGCGCAGGGCTTTTTCAATCAATTCTTTCTCCTTGTCCATGATGTTGAGTGATTCATCAACAAGTATGGTATCCTGCATTTCCCTGTTTTCTGTCAGAAACATCGGTTGACTGGAAACTGGAATGATACTGCCATGGGTAAGATGTTCTTGTTGTTGTCTTGCAATGGGCAGATCTTGCAGATACGATTCTTCCATCACATGTGAAACGGATGGAATATTGGATGGATTTTGAACGATTTCAAGAAACATTTTCTTCATCTCAGTTACATCTTTTTTCAAATCAAAGAATAACTTGTAAAGAATATCCCGCTCATTCATGAATTCATTTTGACCTGTCGACATAGGGCCAGATCCAACCAACATGGGTAAATTGTTGGCGTTGTTTTTAGGAAGGAAACGATCAAGATCTTTGCCAGATATTGATTTGTCCTCCGCCAATACTGATATCTGCTCGGCAATATTTTTCAATTCGCGTACGTTTCCAGGCCAAGGATAGTTGAGCATCATTGCCTTTGCCTCTTCGGTAAGTTGAATGGGGCTTGTTCTGTAACGCTCAGCGAAATCAACTGCAAATTTTCTGAAAAGCAAAATGATATCTTCTTTTCTCTCTCTTAATGATGGAACCCTGATGGGAACTGTATTAAGCCTATAATAAAGGTCTTCCCTGAATTTATTGTTCTGTGTTGCGGTCAGCAGGTCTTTGTTTGTAGCAGCAATCACCCTTACATCTGTCTTCTGTACTTTGGAAGATCCTACCCTGATGAATTCTGAATTCTCCAGAACCCTCAACAACCTGGCTTGGGTTCCCAAAGGTGTTTCCCCAATCTCATCCATGAAAAGTGTACCACCATTGACGGTCTCAAAATAGCCCTTTCTCGAATCTACAGCCCCTGTAAAAGAACCTTTCTCATGACCGAACAATTCAGAATCGATGGTTCCTTCAGGAATGGCCCCACAGTTGACAGCGATGAACGGATTGTGTTTTCTTGGCGACAAAGCATGGATGATCTGTGAAAAAATCTCCTTTCCGACACCACTTTCGCCGACGATAAGCACCGTCAGGTCGGTATTGGCCACTTGTGTAGCCACCTGCAGGGCATAGTTGAGGGCAGGGGAGTTGCCAATGATGCCAAACCTGTTTTTTATGCTTTGAATGTCCATTGATTGGTGTTGTTAGGAATGGTTGACAATTTTTCCCATAAGGGTTCCTTGCGTACAGGATTCTGCCATCACATGCACAAAACTACCTGGTTGAAGCAGGCTGTTTTCAATTTTATCGAAAACCATCACTTTGTTTTGGCTGTTTCTTCCCATCCATTGCTGGTCACTTTTTTTGGAGTTGCCTTCAATCAAGACCTCAAAAACTTTTCCAATATCTTTTTTGTTGGTTTCAAGTGATAGGTTGTTTTGCAACTTGACGATTTCATCAAGTCTGCGTTTTTTGACCTCGTCGGGAACATCATCGGTATAGCGCTTGGCTGCTAGGGTTCCAGGCCTTTCAGAATAGGCAAACATATAGCTGTATTCGTATTCCGACTGACGCATGATGTTAAGCGTGTCTTCGTGGTCTTGCTCGGTTTCTGTGCAAAATCCTGTGATGATATCCGCACTGATGGCACAATCAGGCATGATTTCTTTTATTCTTTTCACTTTGGCCAGGTACCATTCTCTGGTATAGGTACGGTTCATCAGTTGTAATATCCTGGTAGAGCCACTTTGTACCGGAAGGTGGATGTATTTGCAAATGTTGGCATATGCCTTCATCGTATGCAAGACCTTGTCAGTGATATCTTTGGGGTGGGATGTACTGAATCTTATGCGAAGCAATGGACTGATCAGTGCGACTTTCTCCAACAGCATGGCAAAATCCACTGGATGGTTGGTGTTGGGATCAACCCAGTAATAACTGTCCACATTCTGACCAAGCAAGGTTACTTCTTTGTATCCCTGTTCAAACAAATCCTTGCATTCGGCAACAATCGAAGCCTCGTCCCTGCTCCTTTCCCTTCCTCTTGTAAAAGGCACCACACAAAAAGCACACATGTTATTGCAGCCTCTCATGATGCTTACAAAGGCATTGATTCCATTGGAGTTGAGGCGAACAGGCGAAATGTCAGCATAGGTTTCTTCCCTGCTGAGCAATACATTCACCGCTTTAGTGCCAGACTCGGCCTCATCAATCAATTGTGGGAGGCTGCGGTATGCATCGGGGCCAACCACAATATCAACAAGTTTTTCTTCTTCCAGCAGTTTGCTTTTCAGTCTTTCTGCCATGCATCCCAATACGCCAATCAGCATGGAAGGCTTTTGTTTTTTGATTTTTTTGAACTCAGTAAGTCTTTTTCTGACCGTCTGCTCGGCTTTTTCTCTGATAGAACAAGTATTCAGGAAAATCAGGTCTGCATCTTCAACATTTCTGGTAGGACCAAAACCTTCTGTATGCAAGATGGACGCGATGATCTCGCTGTCGCTGAAATTCATCTGGCAACCATAACTTTCTATGTAAAAGCGCTTTCCTGGTGTAGCATCAGTGGCAAGTTCACCCGCATATGCCTCACCTTGACGGGTTTCATCAATTGTTTTGTTGGCAAAATTGATCATTATGCAAAATTAGTGAAAAAGGAGAGATATGACAAATTGTCACACCTAAAAATTCAATTATTGATGAGACTGGGGCAGTATGCGTTTGCCAAGCCAGGATGCTGAAAGGGGTGTAATCCAACTGTTCTGGAATTCAATCTTTGTTAAGACAGTATTGTCAAAAAACAAGGTATCCTTGTTGATGAAGGCTTTGTCAATAGCATAACTAATTTGGGAAAAAGGTAACAATTGCACTTTTTCATTGATATAAAACGCGAGGTTCATCCTGTCGAACATGGAAACCTTGTATTCTTCCTCCAGTGCCTTGATCAGTCTTACTGAGCTATCTGTACTGCATCCGCTGACGCCAGTAACCTTCTCGTCAGCCATCAGGATGATGAATTGTCCAAAGAACAAGGTTCCAAATCCTTTCACGGGTGTTCCATGAGATTTCCAGTCAGCGGTAAAATCTTCCAGTATTTTTTCAATGGTCAGTGCTTCAGAGAGCGTAAAAACCCTGTTGCTTTGGTAAATCCAGACCCTTGAATTATTGCTAAAATCCTCAGGTATGAGGTGTTGATAGGATAAATTCATTTTTATATTGTTTGTGGCAAGTGTACTAAATTACATTCTATTCAACAATCATACCAATAACATGGGAAAGAAATACATCCTTACGCCGGAAAAAGCCATGATGAAACTCAGGAGAATGGCATTTGAAATACTGGAAAGAAACAACGGAGCAACAGCAGTTTCCATTGCAGGCATCAAGGAGAATGGTTATGCTGTTGCCCAAGAATTAAAATCCATCCTGGAAGAAATTTCTGATCTACAGATTGAATTGATTGAGATCCAGATTGACAAGTCCAATCCAATCAATTGTACTATTCCCACAGAAATTGTATTGAATGATAAAATTCTGATAGTTGTTGATGATGTAGTGAACAGTGGTAAAACCCTGCTGTACGCCATTCTCCCTTTTCTGCACCTTTCACCCAGGCAAATCCAGACACTTACGCTTGTGGAAAGAAGCTACAAGGTTTTTCCGGTTCATGTTGATTATGTAGGCATTTCATTGGCTACCACCTTGCAGGAAAATATCTTTGTTGAGGTTGTTGATGGTAAATTGGCAGGGGCTTATGTAGCCTAAATCAAAAAAAGAAAGGGTGAAATCTTAATTTTCCCATTCCATTCCATTCGACTGTGGGTGCTGGAATTTTCAACACATTGACAAGAGAAAAAACTGTCTTCAATGTTTTATTTTTCGTCTTGATCCTTGTCAGGTCAATATCTGCTGACAAGAGCAAACGTTTATACCTGGGAATATCTGTTCGGTTGATGGTGATTCCGGATGCCGTTGTCCATGTATTTTCATAGCCTCCCAACATAGTCCTTGCCCCATAGCCAAGGGCAATGTTGAACCAACTGGGGAAGTGGGAGTCCGGAAAAAACGATTTGATGTTGACACTGGCCCAATAGGTTTGACCATTATAATCCTTAAGCACTTTCTCTGCATCTCCTGATCCAAACAATTCATTGGCCCTGGTAGTCAATGTACCATAATTGTAGGGAGAGTAGGAGAGTTTGATGGTAATTCTTTGTTCATTCCAGCCCAGTTCCTGTGCGGCATAAATACCTGCACCGGCAGTATTGGCCATAATATCCGGTATGCTGAACCCCCATTTGTCTGAATATCCATCTAAAATTTCAATAATGCTCAAATAAGCCATGCCACTTACACCGCCAATGATAACGGCTTTTTTCTTTTCCATTCCCGCCCATTGCCAGATTTTGCTGGTATGGTTGCTGATTTGGTAGCTGGACCAGGCATGTCCTGCCTTATCCATCTGTTGCCATTCTTTCCAGTCGTTGTAAAAATGAAATGCACTCCTGGGGTAATTGGCATACCAGGCATTGTTCAGTGAGTAGAAAGTTCCACCCCATAAACCTGCCTGAACACCCCCAAGTATCCATTTTTTTGTGCTGGTATGGGTGACTGAACTGTCCTGACCCTGAATATTTAAACCCATGGCCAAAAAGATGATTATGCAAAAAGTATGGGATAAAAAACGATACAACATTCAAAGGTTAATATAAAGGATGAAGTTAATTGCATTTACGGCTCTGTTTGTTAAGTTTGTAAAAATTATTGTCAAATGGAAGCAATGATAAAGTCTAGGGTAGACAAATGGTTAGAAGGGAATTACGATGAGGCTACGAAAAATGCCATCAGAGAACTCTCCTCCAACAATCCTGAAGAACTTGCAGATGCTTTTTACCGCGATCTGGAATTTGGAACAGGTGGCCTCAGGGGTATCATGGGCGTTGGAACCAACCGCATCAATCAATATACCATCGGCATGGCAACGCAGGGCTTTGCCAACTACCTGATTCAATCTTTTCCCAACCAGCAAATAAGGATGGCTGTTGCACATGACAGCAGAAACAACAGTCGATTTTTTGCTGAAATTACGGCCAATGTGATGGCTGCCAATGGCATTCAGGTTTACCTTTTTGACGCGCTAAGGCCCACGCCTGAGCTCTCCTTCACCATCAGGCATCTTCAATGCCAGGGCGGAGTTGTTTGCACTGCTTCCCATAATCCCAGAGAATATAATGGCTATAAAGCATATTTCAATGATGGCGGACAGTTGGTGCCTCCACATGATAAAAATGTAATTACAGAAGTGGAGAAGATACAGTCAGTGGACGAGGTCAAATGGACTGGTGGAGAGGCCAATATTCACATTGTTGGAGAAGAATTGGACA
Source organism: Bacteroidota bacterium (assembly GCA_046051375.1). GTDB lineage: Bacteria > Bacteroidota > Bacteroidia > Chitinophagales > Chitinophagaceae > Pollutibacter. Next base: position 11,712 of record JBJOOI010000007.1, read on the forward strand.
ACGCATACGTCAACATGGTAAAGGGTTTGAGCATCTATCCTGATGCCATAGAACGCCAAAAGGACCTGAAGATAGTGTATACACCCATCCATGGAACAGGCATCAAATTGGTGCCACAGGTTTTGGCTGCTTTTGGCTTTACCAACATAAACCTTGTTGACGAGCAAATCATACCCGACGGAAATTTCCCTACGGTAGTATATCCCAATCCTGAAGAAAGCGAGGCCATGAGCCTGGGTCTGAAAAAGGCCCA
>JBJOOI010000008.1:0-20843 GCA_046051375.1 Bacteroidota bacterium
TGAAGGATATGCTGTTAAGAATGGTGAGTTGGCCTTGGGTCGTAACCTGAAGGTTGCATTCATGCCTTGGAAAGGTTACAACTTTGAGGATGCCATCGTTATCAATGAAAAAGTGGTGAGTGAAGATCTTTTCACATCCATTCATATTTCAGAATTTGAACTTGAAGTAAGGGATACCAAACTTGGCGAAGAAGAATTGACGCCAGATATTCCAAACGTTTCTGAGGAAGCCACCAAAGACCTTGACCAGTATGGTATCATCCGTATCGGTGCACAAGTGAAAGAAGGGGATATCCTCATTGGTAAGATCACTCCTAAAGGCGAAAGTGATCCTACCCCTGAAGAGAAACTTCTGCGTGCTATCTTCGGAGACAAGGCAGGTGATGCCAAAGATGCTTCACTCAAAGCCCCAAGTGGAACAGAAGGTGTTGTTATCGGAAAGAAACTTTTCCAGCGTGCCAAAAAAGACAAGAACTCCAAAGCCAAGGAAAAAGCAGCCATGGAGAAGCTTGAGGCTATTCATGTTCAAAATGAGAAGGATATTCTTGAATTGCTGGTAAGCAAATTGCAAACACTGTTGAAGGATAAAAATTCTGCTGGTGTTTCCAACAATTTCGGTGAAGTTATCATCGGCAAAGGTTCTAAGTTCAATCCTAAGACCCTTACCACAATCGACTACCAGAACATCAATCCTTTGGGTTGGACTGGAGACGAGAAGACCGATGATTCAATCAATACGCTTCTTCATAACTACAATATCAGGTACAACGAAGAACTCGGACGTTACAAGCGTGAGAAATTCAATATCTCCATTGGTGATGAACTCCCAGCTGGTGTATTGAAACTTGCAAAGGTTTACCTCGCAGTAAAGCGCAAGCTGAAAGTGGGTGATAAAATGGCGGGTCGTCATGGTAACAAGGGTATCGTAGCCAAAATTGTAAGGGCTGAAGACATGCCTTTCCTGGAAGATGGAACACCTGTTGACATCGTACTGAACCCATTGGGTGTACCGTCAAGGATGAACCTTGGACAGATTTACGAGACCATCCTCGGATGGGCTGGTGAGAAATTGGGCATGAGGTTCTCTACACCAATTTTCGATGGTGCAACCGTTGACGAGATCAAAGGCTTGATTGACCAGGCAGGCTTGCCTAGCTTTGGCCATACCTACCTCTATGATGGTGAGACCGGAGAGCGCTTCCACCAAAAAGCAACAGTTGGTATCATCTATATGCTGAAACTCCACCACATGGTAGACGATAAGATGCACGCGCGTTCTATCGGACCATACTCTCTCATCACCCAGCAGCCGCTTGGTGGTAAGGCTCAGTTCGGTGGTCAGCGTTTCGGTGAGATGGAAGTTTGGGCATTGGAAGCCTACGGTGCTTCTAATATCCTTCAGGAACTTCTTACCCTCAAGTCTGATGATATCATTGGAAGAGCTAAGACATACGAAGCCATCGTTAAAGGTGACAACGTACCCAAGCCAGGTATCCCAGAGTCATTCAATGTACTGGTGCATGAATTGCGCGGACTTGGACTTGACCTCAAGTTTGATAACTAAAGGACGTAACCAAACCATAACTCCAAAGCCATCCGAAAGGATGGCTTTTTTTGTAAACAGGTGTTTAGATAGCTATTCTAAGCTTCTAAAGCATAGAAACTGCCAAAAAAATAGGGCATCCTATTGAATGCCCTATAGAATGTAAGCAAGGTTGATTTAGCTAAAGAATGTACTGATCCAATAAACCAAGGCTGCCAGTAATGCACTCACTGGAATAGTAAGGATCCAGGCAACCAGCAGGGAGGATGTTACACCCCATCTTACAGCACTGAGGCGTTTTGTGGCCCCTACACCGATGATAGATCCTGTAATGGTATGTGTAGTGGATACGGGTATTCCCATTTGGCCTGTAAAAAACAGGGTGAAGGCACCTGCTGTTTCAGCAGCTACACCTTCCAAAGGCGTCACTTTGGTGATCTTGGTACCCATAGTCTTTACGATCTTCCAACCACCACTCATGGTACCCAAGCCAATGGCCACATAGCAGGAGATCGGAACCCATCCTGGCAGTTGTCCGAAGTCCTGAATATTTCCACTGGCAATCAATGCTGCACCAATGATACCCATTACTTTCTGGGCATCGTTACCGCCGTGTCCGATGCTGAAGGCAGCCGAACTGAACAGCTGAAGTTTCTTGAACATATTTCCCACCGAGTAGGCAGTTGGCGTCTTGATTTTTTCTACATAGAGATAGACAAGCATGAAGAGAATGGAAGTAAAGATGATTCCCCAAACGATGGCATGGTTCTCAGACTTTTCGATGTCTTTCTTGAACGAGCTTTGGATGTTGAATTTCTCAATTTTTGATTTTACCTTTTTTGCATTGGCTGGATCAATGGGATAAATCGCATTCATGGCAACAAGGGCGCTGTCGAGGCTGATTTCCTTTTTCAGCAATTGCTTGACAGGGACTTTGTATTTTTCAGTCTCCACCTTTGCTACATCATACTCTTTTTTCTTTTCTGGATTGTCTGCAGAAAGGGATTCCAGAATAAGAAAATTGTTGGCATTCCTGACATCATCTTTTAATTTGCTTACTTCAATGTCTGCCAGCAAGCCATTCTGGTAGGCATATGCAGCAATGGAGTCGGCTCCGATCTTATCGAAATCGGACATGACAGGAACAATTTTTGCATAAATCTCTTTCGCCCCATTCAATTTCTTTTCGGCAGTGGCCAGGTCTTGTTTTGCTTTCTCGTCGTTGCTGTCTTTTTCGAGGGCTTCTGTTGCCTTGGCAACTTCCAGCTTGTATTTGTCAAGCTTGATGAACTTTTCAAGTCCCTGGTTCATTTTATTTTCCTCAAACCTGTCAAACAGCAATACGGTCAGCGCAGTTGCCAATACGATGATACCCATCCTTAACCACATGTTGCGCAATATGGTAACGATGGTGATGAAGATGGAGATGGCCATCCCAATCATCGGTGCAAAAAAGATGAAAAGTATGGTTTTGATGATGGTGTCATTCTCCACCACTTTAGACCAGGATACCGTGAGTCCTTTGGTCATCATGGCATGGGCAATCGCTGCACCAGCAAATCCTCCAATCAAGGTATGGGATGAGGAGGAGGGGATACCATACCACCAGGTGAGCAGGTTCCAGAAAATGGCTGCAATCAATCCGGCCAGGATAACATTCAATGTTATGAATTCTTTATTAACGGTCTTGCTGATGGTATTGGCTACTGCATGGTCCTGGAAAATGAAATAGGCAACCACATTGAAAAAAGCAGCCCAGATAACCGCTTGAAATGGGGTAAGCACCTTGGTAGAAACAACGGTAGCAATGGAGTTGGCTGCATCGTGAAAGCCGTTGATGTAGTCGAAAATCAGGGCCAGTGCGATAATAACGATGAGAAGGGTCATGAGCTCTTTTTTAATCTGTGGGAAGGATGATTAAGCATACTTGATGATGATGGACTCAATCACATTGGCGGCATCCTCACATTTGTCGGTTGCAATTTCAAGCACCTGATAGATTTCCCTTTTCTTGATGACTTCTTTAAAGTCATTTTCATTGTTGAAAAGCATTTCAATGCTCATGTCAAAAACATCATCAGCCTGATTCTCAATGCTGTTGATTCTCACGATGGCTTCGGTCATCTCTCTGAGGTTCTTCATGTCGCGGAGACCATGGGTTGCTTTTTTAATTTCAATGCTTCCCTGAAGAATCAATTCTGTAAGCTTGTGTATGCCGGTATCGTTAGGGTTGATTTTGTAGAAGTTGATTTTTTTGGCCGAAGCATAAATATAATCTGCAATATCATCCAATGCAGTAGCCAATTGGTGGATGTCTTCACGATCAATGGGCGTAATGAAGTTCCTGCCCAGCTCTGTAAAGATGGTATGGGTCAAGTCATCATTTTTATGTTCCATATTTTCAATTTGTGCCAGTTTTCCAGCCCTCTTGTCTTCATCTGCCTCGTAAACCATTTCCTGAAGTGTAATGCCCATTTTGTGTACAGTATCTGCTACGCTTTCGAATAAACTGTAGAAAATCCTGTCCTTCGGGAGAAAAATTTTGAAAAATGAATTGGCTGCCATGGTTTTGTTTTTATGTGGTTAAAAATTTATTTGTGCCTGAATCCTGAGGAGATTTCCTTTTTGGTTGTTGTTTCTGAGTCTGCTGTCTTCGAACCGCCTGTGCGATAAAACATAGCTGGTTGTGAGTTCAAAGTATTTGTTGAATTGCCATTCAAGACCGGTTTCAATTTCCCTTACATGATAGCTTCTTGCATCCAATTCGTGCTTTTTACCACCATTGTAGGATTGAATCCTTGTGAACGGAAAAAACATTTCATCTTTTCTCTTGCCTTCTATCCTGTAAGTGAAGGTTGCGTAGCCTCCGTAAATGGAGCGGGTTTCAATAGAGTCTTTTGCCGGATTGTATCTTGGACCTTCTCCAACATTGTATTCCGCTTGAATTCCGAAGGGCTTCGGGTAAAGGATAAAACTTCCTGCAAGCCTATTGTCATTGAATTCAAAGGATTTGATAGCCTTTACGCCAGTGCTCCTGTTCTCTGTGGGTACCACAAATTTTCCCGCATGCGCTTGTATGCCTGGTTCGATGATTTGGCTGCCAATCTTCATTGGTACACTGATCCGGCTTACGATATGCAAATTATTGTTGAGCTCTGGCCTGTTCGCCGTTTGGCCATTATACACACCAAATGCAAAAACCCCATAATCTCCCGATCCTTTAAAATTGTCTTTTACCATGGATGCGAAAAGTGCACGGGTTTTGGATGGGGCATAGTAAAAAAAAGCACCCATATCCCTTTCGTTAGATACTGCAGAGTTGGTGGCATCAGCCCGGTCTAGTGGTATCCTGTTCTGGCTTGATTGCATGTTTTCAAACCCAAATGGAACCTTGCTTTGGCCAATCCTTAGCCTGAATTCATTTTTTTTGTCAAGGCCTAAATCAGCATAGGCATCCCTGATTTGAAAGAGTTGTAAGGTCGTTCCTGTTGAACTTGCGAAGTCTGGTTGTATGTACAAAAAAACCCTTTCGTGAACGTACCCGCTCAGGATCAAACGACCCCTCCTGATGGCAACACCTCCATTCTCGCCCCAGGATCTATCGCCCTGCTCATTTTTCAGTTTCGGATTTGTTTCCAAAAGCCGGTTGTAGCGTACTTGCATGTATCCACGAAGTGAGATGGTTTCGTACCAGGGTTTTGTATCTTTTTTTGCTGGTGTATTTTGTGCTTTTGTATTGATGGTCATAATCAATAACAAAAATAACATTACACCAATGGCTTTGGCGGTAATCCTTATCATGGTTTTCTTTTAATTGCTCCGCAAAGGTGTGAAATCGGTGGGCTAAATAACACCAATTGCACATTACCAAATTGTTAACAAATGAATCAAAATAGCCCCGCCAAGAATGGCAGGGCGTTGCAATTAAAAGATAATTCCATGCGTTTAAGCAGTATTACCTGGCTGTTAAGCCTTTGTGAAGTTCGCTGCTCAATATTATGGCTTGGTTAAGCATTTATTATTTGAAGGTTAACTAAATGTTACCTGACTTTATGTTCCGTCAAGAAAATCTGGCCAGAGCCTAACGGGAGAGTAAAAATTTTATTGCTTGTTGACCATTACTGGTTCTGAGCAAAAGGACATGAATGCCCTCCTTATTCTTTAACTTGTTGATGGCGGATAATGGTAGTGTTAAACCGTGATTTCCTCCAGATTGGAAGCCATCAAACAGCGTAAAAAGGGTATTCCCAACAGCATCAACCAAGGTTAATTTAATTTTACCTGATGTAGGTAGGGTGTACTTGATAGTTGCGTTTGTAACTACCGGATTCGGTTGTATGTGAAGCGCTGCATCCAACACCGGCAAAGCAGGATTGGTGATGGCTGTGACCAGGTTGCTGCTCAGGTCTTTGTTCAGATAAACATGGTACTCGCCAGGCTGCAGTGTCAGATTGGAAGACCCACCTGATACATTGATAGAAGTTTTGGTAAGATAGCTGTGCCAGGTGCCATTGGAAGGAAAATTGACCAAAGCGGTTTTGGCAGTGATATCAAAGTTCCCGATCACCACAACCTTGAGAGAATCATCATTGATCTGCATTGTTTTTACTGCACCGCTGAAATCAATGGTGTACTTGTCTGTGGTAAATGTGGTCAGGTAATTGGATTTTAACCGCAGCCGGATCAGGTTGGAATACACATCAAACAAACTTCTCTTCAACACATCATTGAAGTTGTTCCAAACAGGGGGTTTGTTATCAAGCCTGCAATTGTTGTTGACGGTGCCGTCTGAACAGGTATTGATCGAATAGGGGAAGCCCAACTCTCCAAACTGCCAAAGCATTTTTGGTCCGGGAATCATCGCCCAAAATGCTGCGGCCAGTCCCATTCTTTTGAGGGCTGATATCGAATCCCTAGTTGAATAAGAGGAGGATTGATTGCCAAAATTAAGGTTCTTGTACATGAGCCGTTCTTCATCATGGCTTTCCATGTATCCTATGAGGTGTGGTTTGGACCAGCCTCTTTTTTGTGATGTTATGCCGCCAAAATCACTGTCTTGCATATAGCCCATTGAGGCCTGATTGAATTGATGGTTGGCATTCCCCCAGAACAGCATCCCATAGTCAGCAAGTTCTTTCTCTTCGGTATTGTCTGCAAAATGCTCAAGGATACAGTAGCTGTTCGGAGAAACAGCCTGGCTGCTATCGTATATGCGCTTCCATATCGCAACCCTGCTGGCATCATAGTTTCCCCAGGCCCCTACATTGTTGGGATTATTGGTTTGAGTGAATCCTTTGGAAAGGTCCCACCTGAAGCCATCAATTTTATAGTTGGTCAACCAATGCCGGACCACACGTGCAACCAGGTCCCTGGTGGCCTGTGATTCATGGTTGAAGTCGTTGCCTACATTGAAGGGATGCCTGGCATCAGGATTGAGCCAGGGATTGTTGGTTGCGGGCTTGTTGTTGGTGCCATCCCAGTACATTTGGGCATGGGGGGATGATCCAAACGCATGGTTCAATACCATGTCCATGATTACCGCAATGCCTTGCTGGTGGCAGGCGTCAATGAAATCCTTTACTGCTGTTTCATTGCCATAAAACTTGTCCAGTGCAAAGAAGAAATTGGGATTGTATCCCCAGCTCAGATTGCCTTCAAATTCAGAGAAAGGCATGAGCTCAATGGCATTCACCCCCAGTCTTTTCAGGTAGCTGAGTGTATCTTTCAGGGTTTGAAAATTTCTTGTGGCTACGAAATCCCTGACCAATAATTCATAAATGACAAGGTTCCTTTTGTCTGGTCTGTTGAAGTTCTGAACCTTCCAGGGGTATGCAGGTTTTGCCGTTTGCAGTATACTGACTATACCTGTAGTTTTTCCGGTGGGATAGGCCTTGAGATTGGGAAACGTGGATGTGGGGATAAAGCTGTCATTGTTGGGGTCAAGTACTTTTTCTGTATTGTAATCTGCTACCCTCAACGATCCGTCTATCAGGTATTGATAGGCATATTCATTGCCAGAAATAAGACCTCTGAGCCTTATCCAGAAGCGGTTGCCGTCTGGCGTTCTGTTCATCTGTCCGTCTTGTGTTTCGGTCCAGTTGTTGAAATCACCAATAACGGCTATTCTGGACTTGCCAGGGGCAAAAAGAACCAGATAAGCACTGGTATCACCTTTTTCATAGGTAATGCCATCAGCAATTCCAGAGGGTATTGCAGCAACGGCTGCAGCGCCTGGAACAAAGAAGGAAACACTATCTTTTGAAGTATTTGAACCGCCAAAATTGGCTTCAACCATGAATTTTTGCGTGCCTCCGGAAATGATGGTTGTGGATGCAGTGATGGTTGCAGCAGCAGAGGAGCCGATGAGGTTTCCATTGTGGAAGACCTTCAGGTCTGCTGAAGTGGTGGCATTGGCGGTGATGCTGATATTGTCTCCGATTTTCTTGTCAATGGCAACGACACTCCTGTTGAAATTGGGATGCGAAACTGGGTCATCAATCCGTACAAAACTTCCATTGTCGTATACAGGAACATACATGTCTGAGGCATCTTCATTTCTCAACACCCTGCTTCCATTGCCAGACCTGAACAGGATGGCGATCTTTTGTATTTTTTCTGCAGTATTGGTGATACCAAAAAAATTTCTCAGTCCACCATTGATGGTAAAGGTCCACTGGTTGCTGCCTGTGCTGGCCGCATTGGCTGCACCAGTTACGGTTCCCCATGTGAACTTGACATATTTCCAATCTGCGGCACCTGTGCTGAGGTTGGTGATGGCTCCGATGTGCACAAACACATCATTCGCGGGAGCATAATCAAGCAATCCTTTGTTTCCCAATGCAGCATTGGCGGTGATGCTGATGGTGGATGATCCTTCCTGAATGAACGATGGTGACCATTTCAACAACTGGGCATGAGCAACACTCAAAGAAAGAAAGGCGATGGCAAAAATGAATAATCGGCGGGTCATATGGGTTGTTTGATGTGTAATATATACACATAGCGAATATAGCCATTATTTCCAAACACTGGAAAGCTTGTAGAGCAGGAAAAAATGAGCAAGGATAAGTCCATCAAAAACTAGAGCATACCAGTAAAATGATCAATGGGTATTTTTTTATTGAAATCTACCAGAGCCTGTTTAAATTGCTTTGAAGAAAATGGCAAATACATATTTAAGGCTGATTGTTTTTTTTAGTTTGTTGGGACTTCAATCCAATGCCCAACAGTTGCTGGTTCAAACCATCAAGGGTACAGTTGCGGATCGTTTCATCAAAACCCCGTTGGCTGGCGCAACCATTGAATGGTTGGGTACTGAGCGGAAACTCGTCACCTCAGATGGAAAGGGAAATTTTACACTGACTGGTATTCCGGTAGGCCGTCAATCCATCAAAATCAGCCATGTGGGTTACAAGCCCATTACATTGAACAACCTTCAGGTTGAGTCGGGCAAGGAGCTGGTGATTGTGGTAGAAATGGAAGATGATTTGACTATGGAAAATGAAATTATCGTCAAGTCAAGATCCAACAAGGGAAGGCCCATCAATGAGATGGCCATGGTGAGTGGACGGATGTTCAGTGTGGAAGAAACCAGAAGATTTGCAGCTGGCTTGAATGATCCTTCGAGAATTGCCACTGCTTTTGCAGGGGTCACTTCGGCAAGTGGTGATGGCAATGCCCTTGTGATCAGGGGCAATGCGCCCAATGGCTTGCTGTGGCGGATGGAAGGCATTGATATTCCGAATCCCAATCATTTTGCGCGGGTGGGAACTTCCGGCGGTGCCATCTCTATCCTCAGTGCACAGTTGCTGGCCAATTCAGATTTTATTTCCGGTGCCTTTCCTGCTGAATACGGCAATGCTGTATCGGGGGTTTTTGACATCAAGCTAAGAAAAGGCAACAAAGACAAGCGTGAGCATACCTTTTCATTGAGCACGATTGGCATTGATTTTGCCACTGAGGGTTATTTTAAAAAAGGGTACGGGGGTTCATATCTGTTTAACTACCGGTATGGATTTCTTACGCCACGGAGGGTTATTTTAAAAAAGGATACGGCGGTTCTTATCTCTTTAACTACCGGTATGGATTTCTTACCCTGATGCAAAAACTGGGATTCAGGATTTCAGATGCAGCCACCTCTTTCCAGGACCTATCCTTCAATATCCATCTGCCCACCCAAAAATTGGGCGATTTCTCTATTTTTGGATTTGGAGGGTTGAGCCAACAGCGCGATGAATTGGCCAAGGATTCATTGACATGGTTGAGGAATCCTTCTTCAAGAACAGGCTCTTTGGATGGTGCCAATACAGGTGTTACAGGGGTTTCGCATCAATTCAATATCGGAAAAAAAACATTGATCAAAACCATTTGGAGCCTGAATGGAATGGCCTATAACGAAGAGGATGAGCGGCTGGACAGATTCAGCGGACCAGTCATCTATACACGCAAGAACAGCTTTTCTGAATGGAACTCCATCATCTCTTCTGTGGCAAGCCATAAGTTCAACAAACACCATTTGATCAAAGCAGGCATTTACAGCACTGGAAAATCCTTCAGCCTCAAGCAGCGTGAAGCCGTGAGCAATATTTTAAGGGACAGATTAAGGGCCAATGGTCAAACACGGTTGACCAATTATTTTGCACAATGGAAATGGGACCCCAACAGCAGGGTGGCTTTGCAAATGGGACTTCATGGACAGGTCCTTGCGCTTAACAAGAAATCTTCTATCGAACCCCGTGCAGGAATTAGGTTCATGACTTTCAAAGGGCAATACCTCTCTTTCGGAGCCGGTTTGCACACACAGATCCAGCCACTGGGCAATTATTTTGCAAGGATAAGGGTTGGCAATGATACCATCACTCCCAACAAAGACCTTGGCTTTAGTAGGGCCATACATTATGTTTTGGGTTATGCCATTCAGTTGGCTCCGAACTGGAACCTGAGAACAGAAGCCTACTACCAATGGCTGTACAGGATTCCTGTACAGGCCAATCGAATCAGCAGTTACAGCGTGATCAACCTGGAAGACAATTATGCCATTGAAATACTGGCCAACCGTGGGAGAGGGCAGAATTATGGTCTTGAATTGACTTTGGACAGGTACTGGAATGATCAGTTTTATCTGCTCAGTACGCTGAGCCTGTATCAGTCCACCTACAAGCCTTCCGATGGCATCTGGCGTGATACACGGTACAATTCCAATACATCATTTACTTTCTTGCTGGGGAAGGAATGGACCTTCAAAACCAAACGTCCCTCTTCTTTGGGTTTGGACCTAAAGCTGATTTCTGGGGGAGGGGTGAGGGTTACCCCGATAGACTTACCCAAGTCTATCTTGCAGAAAACCACCGTTTTGGTGCCATCAAGGATCTATGGAGAAAAAATGAAATCTATATTCAGGCTGGATGTTCAAATGGAATGGAAGCTGCAGTACACAAAGATGACGGGTAGTTTCATTTTAGGGGTTCAAAATGCACTGAATACAAAGAACCGTGTCAGTCAACGATTTGATGCTGCCACAGGAAGAATTGCCTATTCATATCTTTTGGGAAGGATTCCTGTGTTTGGTTTCAGGTTTGATTTGTAATTTTATAAATATTCTTCTGATAAATTTGAGATATTTAAATATATTTTATAGATTTATGCAGTAATTTTTATTTATTACCATTATTTACTTAAAAAAAGTACCAAAACAAACAAATCTGTACCATGGAAAGAAAAGAATTTCTCAGCAAAATCAGCGGTGGTCTTGCAGTTACATGTGTTGCCTGTATGATGGCAGCTTGTTCAAAAGATGAAACGCCCTCGACCCCCACTACCCCCCCTGCCACTGGAACAATTCTGCTTACCCTCAACCTGACTACCCAACTGCTTGCAGTAGGTGATTTCGTTTCAGACCAAGGAATCATCGTTGTAAGAAAGGCTACAGGAAATACTGCGGCTAGTTTCGCAGCATTTGTTAGTGCCTGCCCTCATCAGGGACAAGCGGTAACATTTAGGAAAGCCAGCAATGACTTTTTCTGCTCAAGACATGGTTCCACTTTCTCTATCACTGGTGCTGTAAACGTGGCTCCTGCAACAACTGGACTTACCGCAAGAACAGTCGATATCTCTGGTACTACGCTTAACGTAAGATAATCATTGCTCTAGCTTTTTACCTCCTCTAAGCTGAAGGTGATGAGTGATACAGGAAGGAATGTCCTGACTGTAATGACTCACATAAATCATGGTTGTTGAAGTAGATCCACAAATAAGATCTATCATATTTTTGAACCCTGCCGTTTGTTGACTATCAAGTCCCTGGCAGGGTTCATCAAATATGAGCAGGGGTGGACTTTTTACAAGTGCCCTTGTGAGCATCACCAATCTTTGCTCTCCTAAGGAAAGTTGGTTCAATCTTTTTTCTTTGATGGCTGAAATGCCCAAGATCTCCATCCATTCCAAAACAATACTTGTTTCCATTGGGCCGGGTTTTCTGAAAAGTCCAATGGTATCAAACAATCCTGAAGCTACCGCTTCCTGGCAGGTTATGCCCATCTCAAAGAACAAGTGCAGTTCTGGTGACACATAGCCAATGTTTTTCTTGATTTCCCAAATGCTTTCTCCTGTTCCTCTTTTCCTGTCGAAAAGAAAAATATCATTGGCATAGGCCTGCGGATTGTCGGCACTGATCAGGCTCAGCAGGGTCGACTTTCCTGCACCGTTGGGGCCGGTAACACACCATCTTTCTCCTTTTTTGACTTCCCAATTGAACTGGTCCAGGATTTTTTTCCCGTTATAAGCAATGTTGACATTTCTCATTTCAACTGCATGCATAAATGTCAAACCCGCATTTGCATAGCGTTTTTTCACTGCAAGGGGTGATAGGATATTTGCATCAATACCAGAAGATTCATCAATGATTGGTTGATCGTTTTTTAGACCGGCAAAGATTATTTTTCCATCTTTGATGATGGCGACATGCGTTATGCAGGATGGTAGATCTTCAGTGGCTGCAAAGACTATAATTTTGGTTCCTTTAAGCACAATTTTATTCAATGCTTCCCTTAATGTTGATCTGCCTGCCTGATCCAATCCCACAAATGGGTTGTCCAGGATCAATAAGGAGGGAGATGCTGTCATTGCCTTTGCCAATTGCAGTCTTTTGTTCTCGCCATTGGATAACTGAATCAATGGCTTATCAAGTATAGGCCCTAAATTGAAAAAATTGATCCAATATTCATTGCCTTTTGGGTCCGTATTGTCAAACTGTTCGGCTACGGTTAAGGTGTCTTCTGCATCAGCAGAATTGAACCTTTGCTGGTAATAAAACTGCTGCACATTGCTTCTGTTCTTGAACTGATGTTGTTGTTCTATCAACAGAATCTTGGGCTGGACTTTCAGATCTTCGAGGTTGTCAAAGTATATGGTTCCGCGGTGAAAAATCTTGCCTGCTATGGCCTTTGCCAATGTTGTTTTTCCTGAACCACTGGGTCCTGTAATGGCCCATTGTTCATCCTGGCCCATGGTAAGATTGATGTTGTCAAGCATCAGTTTTCCACCGAGCATGATCTTTACTTCTTTGATATTGATTTTCATGCTTGGTTCAATTGCTTAAAGGAATCCATTTTTATCGGTTGTTGACTTTGGGTGGTGATTTGACCTTTCTTTGATAAGTATTACTAACTTATGTTCAGTTCCTGATGAATTTAAGCATAAAACTACTTTCTATTTTTGTTTTATTGAGCATTGTTTGCTTGCATCCCCGTGATCCAAGTTATGCTGAGCTGCTTAACCAGATGAAGTCCAAGGTCAATGCTTATTTGTCAAAGAAACCCTAATGGCCATTCATTGAACTTCATTTGCATTCGTTAAATTAGTTTTTAATATCTTAGTCTTCATAATCAATTCAGATGAAAAAGTTAATCAACAGGAATTCAGTGGTTTTTTTATTTGTTTCTTTTTTGTGCAGCCTTGTGCATGCACAGTCCAGCAAAAAAGAAATGGAACAGTTGATTGATCAACAGTTCAAGCTGGCTGCCGGTCAGTATAAAATCCTTGAAAAAAATGTTCCTGATTCCATGATGCCCAAGACGGTGAACAAGAATACGGGCAAGGTTGAATCAAGCAATACAAAATGGTGGTGCAGCGGGTTTTTTCCAGGCAGCCTGCTCTATATTTATGAGCATACCAATGATCAGGAGGTTTTAAAGATCGCCCAAAAAAGACTGGCCATACAGGAAAAGGAAAAACACTATACAGGGAACCACGATCTGGGATTCATGATGTATTGCAGTTTTGGTAATGCATACAGGTTGTTCAAGAAGCCCGGAGACAAGGCTACCATCGATACAGCGGCAGCTTCGCTGACTACACGCTACAGGCCTCAGATAAAATCTATTCAAAGCTGGAACAAGAACCAGAATTTCAATTGCCCGGTGATCATTGACAACATGATGAACCTTGAGCTGTTGTTGTGGGTTTCCCAAAATGGCGGAGATCAGCGCTTCCGTGAAGTGGCTATCAACCATGCCAATAGCACATTGACCAACCATTACAGGCCTGATCACAGTGCATTTCATGTACTAGATTATAACCTGGAAACCGGAAAATTCATTGGCAAAAATCACCAGGGATACAATGATGCTTCTGCCTGGTCCCGTGGTCAGGCCTGGGGCTTTTATGGTTTTACCATGATGTACAGGTTTGTAAAAGATGAGAAATACCTTCAGCAGGCGCGTGATATTGCTCAATTCATTTTGAATCACCCCAATATGCCTACTGATAAGATTCCTTACTGGGATTTTAATGCACCCACTATTCCCAATGCTTTGAGGGATGCCTCAGCAGCTTCTATTATTGCTTCAGGTTTGCTGGAATTGTCCAGGTATACCAAGGGAAAGGAAAGCAGCAATTATGTGGATGTCGCAAAACAGATCATTGTGAAACTGGCATCTGAGGAATACCTTGCCAAGCCAGGCGAAAATGGCGGATTTCTTCTGAAACACGGGGTTGGATTCTTCAATGCCAATTCAGAAGTTGATCAGCCTTTGACATACGGAGATTATTACTTCCTGGAAGCCATGCACCGCTATAAAGAGTGGATATTGAAATGAGCTTAGATGCCATGGGTGTCGAGCTCAATCCTGAAAACGTTTTGGCTGCCACACGGATGGGTATATTTCCCTGGTATGACGAGCCTGGACAGCCCATGTGGTACTCCCCGGAACAGCGTTGTATTTTTTGGGTTAATCAATTCAAACCCAGCAAATCTCTTCAACAGGCTTACCGTAAACACAAATGGGAGATAACCATTGATGAGGCATTCAGGTCTGTTATGGAGAATTGTGCCGGTAATGGCAGGGAAAATTCAACATGGATACTTCCTGAAATGATTGAGGCCTATTGTTCAATTCATGAAATGGGCTATGCTCATTCTGTAGAGGTTTGGAACCGGGGTAAGCTGGTTGGAGGATTATATGGTATCGCACTGGGTTCCATTTTTTGTGGGGAAAGCATGTTCAGTCTTGAACCCAATACTTCCAAATTCGCACTCTGGCAATTGATCGAACACGTGAAAAAAATGAATTTCCATTGCATTGATGCGCAGGTTGCCAACCCTCATTTGTTATCAATGGGAGCGTGTATGATCAGCAAGGATCAATACATGCGTATACTAAAGGACGCACTGAGTGCTCCTGATCGATTGGGAAAAGATTTTGCAGTTTACTGAATGGTAATCATCAGCTGATGAATGTAATCCTTATGTTGCATGCTGACAGCAACCACAGGTAAACGGAAGTATTCACCTAAAATATCCAATTTGGCGAGATAGGCTTTCAGTCCACTTGGGCTTCCTTCTGCAAACATGGATTGAATGATCGGTAACATCTTTTCGTGCATTGGACGAGCACCAGCAAAGTCGCCAGCTAGACATTGCCTGACCATATCCGAGCAGGCTCTGGGATAGGCATTCGCTACAACAGAGATAACACCAATAGCTCCGCAGGCAATTAGCGGAAGGGTAATGCCATCATCGCCGCTGATCACCTCAAACCCATCTGGCTTGCCAGCAATGATCTGCATGATCTGTTCCATATTGCCGGAAGCTTCCTTGGTGGCGATGATATTTTTACACTCTCTGGCTATGCGAAGGGTGGTGCCAACACTCACATTCATACCGGTTCTGCCGGGAACATTGTACATGATCACAGGTAAGGGGGATGCGTCGTTCACGGCTTTGTAGTGTTGAAACAATCCTTCCTGATTGGGCTTGTTGTAATATGGACTTACAGAGAGCACTGCGCTGAATCCTGTAAGATCAAATGATTGCAGTGCCTTAACTACTTCTCTTGTATCATTTCCACCTATGCCTGCCACAAGTCTGATTCGACCTTTATTGAATTCATTCACATTGGAAAAAACTTGTTGTTTTTCCTCTTTGTTAAGGGTGGCGCTTTCACCTGTTGTACCCAGGACAACCAGGTATTCCACTCCGCCTTCGATCAGGTGATCAACCAGCTTTTTCATTCCCGACAAATCAAGATCACCTGTTGATGTAAAAGGTGTTGCAATGGCTACGCCTGTACCGGCGAAGGGATGGTTATTCATGTAAAGTATTATCAGTCTTGGTTTTGAATAGGTTGTTCATCCCAGCGTCCCATTTTGGAGAATTTTTCAATGCGCTGGTCAATGCGGGTTTCTGGATCTATTTCTTTTAGCTCGGCTATGGCTTTTACAACCTGTTCTTTCATCATGGCTGCAGCCTCATCATGGTTCCAATGCGCGCCACCCAGTGGTTCTGAGATGATGCCATCCACCAGTCCAAATCCAAGCATGTGCTCAGAGGTTAATTTCAGCTCATCGGCAGCTTTTTCCTTGTGGTCCCAGCTTCTCCAAAGGATTGAGCTGCAACTTTCAGGAGAGATGACAGTGTACCAGGTATTTTCCATCATGTATACCCTGTCTCCAACACCAATGCCCATTGCACCGCCACTGGCGCCTTCACCAATGATGACGCAGATGACAGGAACTTTAAGGCGAAGCATTTCAAAAATATTTTTAGCAATAGCTTCTCCCTGTCCTCTTTCCTCGGCTTCAATTCCAGGGAATGCGCCCGGGGTATCAACCAATGTAATGACTGGTTTATTGAATTTTTCTGCCAGCTTCATCAACCGCAGGGCTTTTCGATAGCCTTCAGGGTTGGCCATTCCGAAATTCCTGAGCTGGCGGGTTTTGGTATTGCTTCCTTTCTGTTGGCCAAGGATCATGACAGTGTTGCCATCAATTTTTCCAAACCCGCCCACAATGGCTTTGTCATCTTTGAAATTCCTGTCGCCATGCAATTCCACGAAGTCTGTGCAAATCCTTTCTATATAAGATAGGGTATATGGCCTGTCTGGATGCCTGCTCAGCTGAACCTTCTGCCAGCTGGTGAGGTTGGATGTGATTTCTTTCTTTTTGTCCAAAATTTTTTCCTCCAGCTGACGGACGGAGTCTGAAAGGTCAATCTTGTTCTTTTCTGCCGTCAGCTTTAGCTGATCAATCTGATCGTAAAGATCTTTGATTGGCTTTTCAAAATCCAAAAACTGTCTTGAGTTGTTATCTCCCATGGATTCAATTTAGATTTCTGCGGGGGATAAAGGTAATAAAATTTCTCTCAACCTTTGAGTCATGTTCAAATGCCCGTTTTTAATATCTATGATTCAATAAAAACGCTGCTTGGACAGATTTTTTTTGTTAGTAAAAAAAATACTAATATTGGAAACTCATAAAAAGAACAAAACATTGCTTATGTCCATCTTTTCAAGTCTAAGGACTGGGATAAAATCCCATCTCCCTTCCATTCTCTTATTTTTCATGATGCTTCCGTTTATTTCCTTCGGACAGCAAAAAACCATCACGGGTACCGTAAAGGATGATGCTGGAGAACTGCTTTCCAACATTTCTGTAGTCATCAAAAAGAAGACTACAGGAACAACCACAGATGCAAAAGGAAACTTCAAAATCAGTGCTGCAGTCGGGGATGAAATTCTCTTTACTTCAGCGGGTCATGATGAATTTTCATTGAAAGTGGATGCTCGAAATGAGTATATCATTGCCCTCAAGCCCAAGACATCGGCACTGAATGATGTTGTTGTAGTGGGTTATGGTCGCCAAAAAAAGGTAAACCTTGTTGGTGCTGTATCACAGGTGAATGTTGATGACAAAATTGTCAGCCGCGCATTGCCGAATGTATCTTCGGCATTGACGGGTCTTGTGCCTGGTTTGCAGGCTGTACAGTCTTCAGGTATGGCAGGTAACAACGAAGCCAGCCTTATCATCAGGGGTCTTGGAACCGTTAACAATGCAAGCCCTTTGATTGTAGTGGATGGTATGCCCGATGTAGACATCAACAGGATCAACCTGAACGATGTGGAATCCATTTCAGTTTTGAAGGATGCAACCTCTGCCTCAGTATATGGATCAAGGGCTGCGAATGGGGTTATCCTCATCACAACCCGCAGTGGAAAAGGAGCCAAGAAGACATCCCTGAACTTTACCAGCAACAATTCAGTAGTTGCTCCTACAAGAGGACTGGATTTCATGGATGATTATTCCAGGGCAATCACAGTACAGCAACAAAGGACTGCGGTGGGTACATTGCCAGGTAACCAATTATTTAAATTAGGAACCGTTGACGAGTGGTTGGCAAAGTCCATGATTGACCCAGTGAGATTTCCGAATACCGATATTTGGGACATCATCCTCAGGCCAGGCATGTACAACAACTACAACCTTTCTGCCACTGGTGGAAGTGAAACCAATAACTTCTTTGTATCCGCGGGTGTGAAGGATGAAAAGGGTTTGCAGATCAACAACGATTATAAGCAATACAATGCCCGTTTCAACTTTGATTCTAAAATCAAGAATAACATGAACGTGGGCTTCCGTTTTAACGGAAACTGGTCAACGTTCAGGTTCGGATTGTCTGAAGGTTTCAATGATCCTGATGCATCCAATACTGCAGGTAACGACATGCAGTATGCCATTGCGGGTATCCTCCCATATGATCCAAAGACCGGATATTACGGTGGTGTAATGGCTTATGGAGAAGATCCACAGGCATATAACCCCTATACATTGTACATCAACAGTCCTAATCAGAACAACAGGCAGGAGGCCAATACGCAATTGTATTATGACTGGACGCCCATCAAAGGGTTGACTGCAAGGATTGACTACGCTCTAAACTATTACAACCAGTTCTCCTGGTCTGCCAATACGCCTAACCAGGCCTATAATTTCCAAACAGAATCTTTTGGTAGCAGGATCTATGTTGGTCAGAATGCAGGAATTTCCAACAGCACCAGCACTGGTTTCAAGACCTTGCTCAATGGCCGTTTGAACTACAATACCAAGATTGGTAAAGAGCATGATATTGCTGCGGTTGTTGTGTATAACGAGGAATACTGGTACAACCGTTCTCAGGGTAGCTCAAGGAATGACAGGTTGCACCCGAGTTTATCTGAGGTAAATGCTGCTTTGACGGATATTCAATCTACCAGTGGTTCTTCAAATGAAGAGGGTCTTCGCTCTTATATTGGACGATTCAACTATACAGGGTTCAACAAGTATCTGTTTGAAGCCAACTTCAGGGTGGATGGTTCTTCTAAATTCCTTCCCGGCAGCCGTTTTGGATTTTTCCCATCTGCCGCTGTGGGCTGGAAATTTACTGAAGAGAAATTCATCCAGAAATTCACTGATAAGTTTCTTACCAGTGGTAAGTTCAGGGCTTCCTATGGTAGTTTGGGTAACAACAGTGGTGTAGGCCGATATGAGCAGCAGGAAACGCTCACCAACCTGAACTATGTCCTTGGAACCTCAGTTCAAAGGGGTTTCGCCAATAATAAAATGATCAACAGGTTCCTTTCATGGGAAACAACTTCTGTCCTCAATATTGGTCTTGACCTTGCTTTCATGCGCAATCGCCTCACAGCTGCGGTTGACTATTATGATCGTTTGACAACCGGTATGAACAGGCCTTCAGAATTTTCAACCTTCCTCAGTGCTGCCTACAGCCCTGCCCCAAGGACCAACATTGGTAACCTCAGGAACAGGGGAGTAGAGATAGATTTGGCATGGAAAGACAGGATTGGAAAGCTGCAATACGGCATCAACCTGAATGGTTCTTATAACACTACCAACCTTGAAAAGTGGAATCAGTTGTTGTTGAGAGGCAATGTTTTCCTCCAAATGCCATACCAGTTTGTTTATGCCTACCAGGACAATGGCATCGCACAGAGCTGGGCAGATATTCATAAAAACACTCCTCAGGGTGCCGCTCCTGGTGATTTGCTCATGAAAGATTTGAATGGTGATGGAAGGATTACAGCAGATGACAGGAGAGCGTATCCAACACTTCAACAAGAGCGTCCAACCACTACCTTTGCAATCAATTCCTATGTGGCTTACAAAGGTTTCGACTTTACTGTCTTCTTGCAAGGTGCTGCTGGCAGAAAAGACTATTGGCAAACCATTTACAACAATACCAATTTCAACAATGCCCGTTATGCAGCATCTTGGGAGCATTGGACCAACCCTTGGTCTTGGGATAACCGTGATGGACTCTGGCCAAGATTGGGTGGAAGTGGCAACAACAGAAACCAAACGAGTTTTTGGTTGGATGACATGAGCTATCTGAGGGTGAAGAACCTTCAATTGGGCTACACTGTTCCTGCAAAACTGGTTTCAAGATTGGGCGTAACCAACTTGAGGATTGTAGGTTCTGCTGAAAACATCGGAACCCTTACAGCCTTCCGTGGATTGGATCCTGAAAAGCAGGGAGATGACAACAATGTTTATCCCATCAACAAGTCCTACTCTTTGGCCATTAATCTTAGTTTCTAAATTTTGTGATGATGAAAAAAATATTCAATACTTCAAAAATAGCATTGGTTCTCCTTATTTCAGGAATCCTTGTTCTTCCAACGTCTTGCAAGAAAGACTTGCTTGATCAAACACCAACTGGTGAATTGGCTGCTGTAAACTTCTGGAAAACCGATGCAGATGCTACAATCGCGCTGATGGCAGCCTATGCCTCTGCGAGAGCAGTGTTTGACCGTGATTATTATTTCGAGGGGCATAGTGAATTTACCAGGGTAAGGGGTACAAGTGCCACATCCGGGAGCATTTTGCGTGGAGATGCCTATCAAGGTGCCAATTACAATCCTTCAGGATATGGCGCCAGTTTTGATAAATACTTTAGCTACTTGTATGGTACAGTTAACAGAACCAATTATGTAATTGAGAACATCAACAATCGCATGATTCCTGGTGCTAC
>JBJOOI010000009.1:0-11334 GCA_046051375.1 Bacteroidota bacterium
TGGAATTCGTGGTGCGAATGGTGTTATCCTGGTTACTACCCTCAAGGGTAAGGAAGGACCTGCAAAAGTCAGTTACAATGGAAACTATGCATTACAGGTGCCAACCCGTTTGCCAGAATTTTTGAATGGGTATGATTTTTCTGTACTGCAGGTTGAAGCACAGTTGAATGATAACCCTACGGTTACACCCATGTTCACCAAGGAAGAATTGCAGAAGTTTAAGGATGGCAGTGACCCGCTTTTTTATCCAAGTGTTGATTGGTTGGATTTCATGATGCATGACAATGCTCCACAGCAACAGCATAACGTGAACATCTCAGGTGGAACCAGTGTTGCAAAGTATTTTGTCTCTCTGGGTTATTTGGATCAAGTGGGTTTATGGAAGCAGTTTGTGAAGGATTACAACAACAATGACCTGTATAAAAAATTCAATTTCCGTTCCAATCTTGATCTGGATATCTCAAAAACAACCAGGGCAAATATTCAAATCGGCGGATTTACATCTAACCGAAGCTCTCCGGGTGGTTCTCCTTTTGTAGACATTTTGGCAGCCGCCACCAATGGTACTCCAGGAATGTGGGAAGGTAAGGTCATCACCATACCAAGGGCAAATGGAAGAAATGCATTGGGAACTTTTTTTGATGGATTTGATCGTTTCTCCAACAGTGTACTGAATTTGAATGTGGGATTGAAGCAAAAATTTGATTTCCTCCTCAAGGGCTTGTCTGGTAGGCTGATTGGCGCTTACGATAGTGAGTATGGCCAAAGCAGGGGATTTTCAAGAAGTTTTGCCCGTTACTCTGCTGAGAAAGTTGATGTAAATGGTGATGGTATTCCAGATCCGATTTTACGCCAGTCTGGAGAAGACGGAGTATTGAATGACCCAACTGAAAGTTTTACAAGATCAAAACGGGTATATCTGGAGGCCGCCATGGAGTACAACAAAACCATAGCAAAGCATGCACTCACTGGATTGCTCTTGTATACACAGCGTAAGCAATTTTACCACTCGCTTTCACTTCCAGGAATTCCTCTGGGTTACCAAGACTTTGTTACCCGATTTACTTATAACTATGACCAGAAATACCTGATGGAATTCAACATGGGCAGGAATGGATCAGAAAACTTTCCTGTACAGAGCCGTTTTGGTTGGTTCCCTGCAGTTTCGGGTGGTTGGGTAGTTACCAATGAACCTTTTGTGAAAAAAGCCATTGGAGAAAATGTACTTTCTTACATGAAATTGAGGGCATCATATGGTGTTGTGGGAAATGACAGGATGGGGTCTTTGCGTTTCATGTATTTCCCAAGTGAATACCTCAGTGGTGGAGGCGCAATTTTCGGAGAAGATCCCGTAAGCAGGACTGGTTTTGTTGAAGGTAAATTGGGAAATCCTAATGTAACCTGGGAGAAGGCTTTGAAACAGAACTTTGCTGCTGAATTCAGGTTCTTCAAGAATAAGTTATCGTTGAATGTTGACTATTTCATTGAAGAACGTTCTAATATTCTTACTGCACGCAGAACTGTTCCTTCTCATGTTGCAGCTGTTTTGCAGGATGCATATAATATTGGAAGGGTGAAGAATGGTGGATATGAAATAGAGTTGGGCTGGTCTGACCAGATCGGAAAAACAAATTATTACATAAGGGGGAATTATTCTTTTGCACGCAACAAGATTCTCTTTATGGATGAAGCTTACAACACCAACTATCCGCTGCTCAATCAAACCGGTCAACGTGTTGGAGAAGTCTTTGGTTACCAGTTCATGGGCTTCTTCAACAACCAGGAGGATATCAACAAATGGCCAAGGCAGTTCAACATGAACCAGCGTCCTGGTGATGTTAAGTATGCTGATTTGACGGGTGATGGCATTGTTGACGTGAATGACAGGAGTCCGATCATGAATCCATCTTTCCCTGAAATCAACTATGGATTCTCAGGGGGATTTACACACAAGAATTTTGATGTAAGTTTCTTGTTTCAGGGTGCTGCCAACATGAGCATGAGTCTTGGTTTCAATGCACTGTTGCCTTTCAGTGCACTGGGTTCTGCAATGGGTTTTATTCGTGACAGATGGTATGAAGGAAGCCCAGACAACAATGCCAATGCAAAGATCCCTCGCTTGACGTTGAACTATGCAGACTTGAGCAACTACTCCAACTCTTCATTGTGGATCAAGGATGCAGCTTATTTGCGTCTGCGCAATGTACAAGTGGCTTATAACTTGGATCGTGCATTTCTTAAGAAAATTGGGGCAAATTCAATGAGATTGTTTGTCAGTGGACAGAACCTGCTCACTTTTGACACCCTTAAATTCATTGATCCTGAGAATTCAGCATCTGGTGGAATGACCTATCCTCAATTGAAGGTTTTCAATTTTGGCATTACCCTTCAATTTTAATTCTAATGAAAATGAAGCATAAATTACCTTTCTTTCTGATCGTATTGTTGACGTCCTCTATTCTGGGCCTCAATTCCTGTAAAAAGTTTCTTGAAATGCCCGCTCAAACATCATTCAATGTTGATTCGGTATTTTCAAGTTATCAAAATGCAGAACGTCTTTTATTTGACCTTTATCAATTTCAAGGCAGGGCGCTTGCTACAGCGTTGAACTCCAAATTGGGTTTGGCTTCAGTGTCGACCATTACGGATGAAGCCATTTGTTTTACAGCACAAAATGGATATACCGCAAACAACGTTTATGCTGGAAGCGTCAATTCCACCTGGTTTACCGTAAATGGAGCCAATGGAGAGGATGTATATGACAACCATTGGAGAACCATCAGAAAAGCACTCATCCTGAAGCAAAACATTGACCGCGTTCCTGACGCTCCAGCAGATGTAAAGGGGAGGGTCAAGGGTGAGTGTACAGCCATGCTGGCCCTTGAATATTTTGAAATGTTCAAACGCTATGGTGGTGTTCCAATTGTGAAGTCTGCACTGAATGATGCAGAGCAATTCAATATCCCTCGTGCTCCTTTAGATTCTGTCTATAACCATATCATCAGTCTTTGTGATGAGGCCATTGCAAACCCCAATTTTCCTGCAAGGGTTCCCGATGAAAAAGAGTTTGGCAGGTTGACAAAAGCATTTGTATATGGTCTCAAATCCAGAACAATGCTTTACGCTGCAAGTCCGCTTTTTAACAACGATAAACCTTACCAGGATTTTGGGAAAAACAACAAGTTGATCAGCTTCATGAAGTATGACAAGAATTTGTGGTCCTTAGCTGCCAAATCTGCGCGTGATGCGATTACTTATGCTGAGCAAAATGGATATGGAATCGTCAGAACTTTCGGGGTAACCAGAAATTATAAAGTGGCCTGTGAGGATGTGCCAAAGGCAGGAAATACAGAGGTCATGTATGGAACTTTTCAAGGCATCAACCAGTCAAGGAATTACTGGACTGGACGTGGTACCAACATGAACGGTTTTGCTGCCACAGAGCCTACACAAAATCATATTGAAAAATACCAAAATACAAACGGAACAAGTGTCAACTGGAATACGACCATTACAACTCCAGTGAATGACCCCACTGCGCCGTATAAAAATCTTGATCCACGTTTTCATCTTTCTGTTGCATACAATGGATGTTTGTGGGTTACAACCACTCCAACTTACAACCTTGAAATTTATGATGGGGTTGATGCCAGTGTTCCAAACGGTAGGAATGGTCCTATTGTTGCCAGAACCCAGTTTGCCTATTTTACCCGTAAGTGGTTGAATGGTCTTGAAGTAGCAGGTGTATGGACACCCATGAGTCCTTATATGCGGTTGGCAGAGATGTATCTCAATCTGGCTGAAGCAAGCAATGAAGCCAACGGACCAAGTCCTGAAGTATTTGCAGCATTGGATGTGATCAGAAGCCGTTCAGGTATGCCCAATGTGTCCAGAACCCTTGATCAGGCTGGTTTGAGAAACTTCATAGAAAATGAACGTAGCATTGAATTGTACCTTGAAAACCACCGTTATTTTGACGTCAAAAGGATGATGAAAGGTGAAGTTTTCAAGGGTCCTATTTTTGATGTAAGGGTGATCAGGCAACGAAATAATACCTATACCTATACCAAATACAAATACCACGACAGGGCATGGTTTACACACTGGTACCTGCATCCTTTTCCAAACAACGAAGTGAACAAAGGATATGGGCTCATTCAAAATCCAGGCTGGTAGTATCTTTTAAGAATTAAATTAATGCGTGTAAACATGAAAATTCCCTTTAAACAATATTGCAGTTGCTTTATCTTTCTCATTGCCCTCCAGGCAACAGAAATGCTGCAGGCGCAAACCAAGCCTGTAAAAAAAGATTCCATCGTTCATTTGTCAGAGGATTTACAGGCCATCGCTTATGGGAAAGTAAAAAAGCGTCAGGTGACTTCTTCTATCACCACCTTGACAGGAGATGATATTGAAAAGAATACAGTATTCTCACTTGGGAATGTCTTGTATGGTAAAGTTGCAGGTCTGGTCGTAGACCAGAACAGTGGAGAACCAGGCAATGATTTGCCAGGCTTTTCACTCAGGGGTGTTACCACTTTCGGATTTGCCCGGGCTCCACTTGTCTTGGTGGATGGGTTTATCCGAGACCTCAACTCTGTTTCAGTATTTGACATTGAAAACATTTCAGTGTTGAAGGATGCATCTGCTACCGCCATGTACGGTATTCAGGCTGCCAATGGCGTAGTACTTGTTACTACCAAAGGTGGTCATGAAGGAAAATCAAAAATAACCGTTGATTTTACAAATGGATTTCAGTCTCCAACAAGATTGCCCCAGTTCAACAATTCCGCAAACTTTGCTACTATGTACAATCAGGCATTGTCCAATGATAATTTGCCTCCTTTGTTTAGCCCTGCTGATATTGCAGGATATACCAATGGTAACAGAAACCTGTTTCCTGATGTTGATTGGTTAAATGAACTGGTGAGGAAAAATGCACCCATTACATCATTGAACATCAGTTCATCTGGTGGAAATAAGGTGGCACATTACTATGTCTCATTGGGTTATTTGAACAACACAGGGATTTACAAGAATACAGACATCAACGATGGCTACAGTACAAACTCAAATTTGAACCGTTTGAACTTCAGGTCAAATATTGATGTCAAGGTCCTCAATGACTTAACATTAAAGCTGAATTTAGGTGGTCAGATCAATGATATCAACGCACCCAGAATGGCAACTTCAGACATCTGGAATCGTTTGTATGATTATCCCACACATCTTTTCCCAGTATATGCTGCACCAGGTTTACTCGGAGGTACGTCTGCTTTCGCAGATAATCCTATGGGGTATATCAACAACAGGGGTTACAGAGAGATCCATAACCGCTTTTTTCAATCTGACCTGGATTTAAAATACGACGCAGGGAAATACATTAAAGGCCTGGAGTTGGGTGCACGTGTTGGTTTCGACAACTATTACACTGTAACTGATGGTTGGTCAAGAACCTTTGCTGTATTCCAAACCAGCAGGGATCCAATTTCCGGAAATCCGGTCGTTGGTGCTCCTATTGGTGCAAATACAAATCTGGCATACAATTCACCCTATGACAATGCACAGAACAGAAGGGGGACGGCTGAATTGTACCTGAACTATTCAAAAAAAATTGGTAACGACCATTCCATCTCTTTTTTGGGGTTGTACAACCAGACGCGCCAGATTGTGGGTAGAGAAAATCCATTCAACATGCAATCCATAAATGCAAGATTGCACTATGACTACAAGAACCGTTTTTTTGCTGACCTCACAACATCGTATGGTGGAACTGAGGCCTTCGCGAAAGGCAGGCGTTTTGGCTTTTTTCCGGCACTCTCAGCAGGTTACGTCTTGATCGATCAAAACCAAAAACAATCATCAAAAGCTATCAATTACCTGAAGGTAAGGGCATCAGGTGGTATGGTTGCAAGTAGCAACGTAGGAACCCGGTTTGGCTATCGTGAGCTATATGTTGGTGGTTCATCCTATTCATTTGGCAATACCAATGCTGGTGCATCTACCATTACGGAAGGTACCATTGCCAATCCTGAACTTGGTTTTGAAAAATCCTATCAATATGATTTGGGACTTGATGCGCGTTTGTTCAATCAGTTGGATCTGAGTGTGGCCTTGTTCCAACAAGATAGAAAGGATATATTGACTTCTCAATCTACCACTGTTCCAGCCCTTTTTGGTGGAAGTTTGCCAAGTGTTAACCGGGGTGAAGTGCGCAACCGCGGCATTGAATTGTCCTTGCTTTGGAAAAAGCAATTCAAAAATTCAGGTTTCTTCGCACGCTTTAACATGAGCATGATCAAGGACAAAGTGATTGAAATGGCTGAGGAAATCGTTCCTGCAGGAAGTGAGTATTTTTACAGGAAAGGAAGTCCGGTATTTTACACGTATGGTCTGCAATCCATCGGTTTTTTTGCATCTGAAAACGATATCGCCAATAGTCCTAAACAGATTTTTGGACCTGTTCAACCTGGAGATATCAAGTACAGAGACAGAAATAGCGATGGTGTGATCAATAACTATGATATTGGTCCTATTGGTAATGGAAGTATCCCTACAAAAGAACTTGGCCTTGAGCTCGGTTTCAATGTGGGTGGATTTGATTTTCAAATCATGATGCAGGCACAGTTGGATCGCAACATCAATTTGGCAAGTTATGGGAATATCTTTTTTCCATTCCGTTCCACACAAAAGTTATCAACTTTCGTAAAAGATCCCTGGACTCCACAAAACAGTGCAACTGCGGCTTATCCCAGGCTTTCTACATTGGAGAATGCAAACAACTACCGTACTTCAACTTTTTGGTTGAGGGAAGGCGATTTTCTGAAAGTACGCTCAATGGAGTTTGGATATAATTTCTCATCATTGTTTCTTAAAAAGACTGGCATGTCCATGAGTAGGGTGTTTGTTCGTGGCATGAATTTGTTCACGTTTGACAAGTTCAAGTATTCAGACCCTGAAAACATCACAGGATATCCGTCTATGCGTTCTCTAAACGTAGGATTCAAGATTCAATTTTAAAACTCATCAAGATGAAAATCATATTAAAATCTATCATAGGACTGTTTGTTGTGTTTCAAATCAGTTGTTCATATCTTGAACCTGAGGCCCTGTCATTGACTACAAGGTTGGATGTCATCAATAATTTCAGCAACCTGACCAGGCTGCGCAACAACATGTTTACATCTATGCCAGAGGGTTACAATGCTGTTGGAAATTCATGGAGGGCCTCAGCTTCGGATGAATCAGAAGATGTAAACGAGACAGAGGCTGTACAGGACTTCAATTCTGGCAACTGGAGCATCTACTCCAATCCTGATGATGCCTGGGCAAGGAATTATCAGGGCATCAGGAAAACGTTTGATTTCAGTGAGGCTACCGATACCATCACATTTATTGAATTCAAGTTGCCGGATCCTGTAACTTATGCAGCAAGAGTCAGCAATTTGAAAATGTGGAGGGCCGAAGCACAGTTTCTTCGTGCGTTTTATTATTTTGAATTGGTCAAAAGATATGGCGGTGTTCCGATTGTTAATCGAAAAATCAGCATCCGCACAGAAACAGATTATTTGTCAACCATCAAAAGAAACAGTTATGAGGAATGTGTGAAACACATTGTCAGCCTTTGCGATTCTTCAATCAAAGATCTCCCATTAAGGCTTTCAGATATCGCCAATGCAGATTGGGGAAGGCCAACAGTAGGTGCTGCACTTGCTTTAAAGGCAAGGATGCTGACGTATGCCGCCAGTGATTTATTCAACAGGCCATCCAACAACAACCCTTTGGTTGGTTATACCGATAACAGAAGACTTGAGCGTTGGAGAATTGCTGCAGCTGCCAACAAGGCTGTGTTGGATCTCATGCCAGTTGCACCTTACAGCTTTCAGTCTACATATCCTGCCTTGTTTCAGCTGAAGACATTGCGCAGCAACGAGGTTATTTTTGAGAGAAGATACGGCGCGAGCAATACTTTTGAAACCTTGAACTATCCCATTGGCTATCAGAACGGCAGGTCAGGAACCTGTCCAACTCAAAATTTTGTCGATGCACATGAAATGAGAACAGGCGTTCCTTTTGATTGGAGAAATCCTGTGCATGCTGCAGACCCTTATGCCAATAGGGATCCACGGTTATTGATGAATGTGATTGTCAATAATTCAGTTTGGAAAGGGACCAATGTGCAACTTTGGGAAGGTGGTGTGAATGCCAAACCCCTTTTCAGGGCTTCAAAAACGGGATATTATCTGAAGAAATATGTTGATGAAACACTGAATCTTGCAACAGGTCAAACCAGTGCGAAACAATGGATTTATTTCAGGTTATCAGAGAACTATCTGAATTACGCCGAGGCGATGAATGAGGCCTTTGGACCCAATGTTCCGGATACCCTTAGATTAACTGCCCTTCAGGCCATCAATGCCGTCAGAACAAGAACGGGTGTAGCAATGCCAGCTGTTCCGGCAACCGTTACAAAGGACGACCTCAAGGAAAGAATCCGCAATGAGAGAAGGGTAGAGCTGGCTTTTGAAGACCATCGTTTTTGGGATGTGAGGAGATGGATGATTGGAGATAATACACTTGGTGCTACCATTCGTGGAGTGAAGGTAACGAGGGAAGCCAATGGTTCATTCAGGTATGCTCCATATGATTTGGAAAAAAGAATCTTTTTGGAAAAAATGTATTTGTATCCAATCCCGCAACCCGAGATTGTCAAAACAAATGGTAACATCCTTCAGAATCCTGGTTGGAATTAATTTTTTAATACATGATTGTTGATAATTCAATTGGTAAACGTGAGCTGAATACGCACCAATCCCAGCATGATCTGGTGGTTGTAGGAGGTGGTTTGTCAGGTGTTTGTGGTGCTTTGGCAGCAGCAAGACTGGGTTTGAGGGTTGCTTTGGTGCAAGACAGGCCAGTGCTTGGCGGTAATGCATCTAGTGAAGTACGTTTGTGGATTTTAGGCGCTACTTCTCACATGGGCAATAACAACCGATGGGCGAGAGAAGGTGGAATCATGGACGAGATTCTGGTTGAAAACATGTTCCGGAATCCAGAGGGAAACCCGTTGATTTTTGATACCATCTTGCTCGAAAAAGTAAAACTGGAAAGCAATATAACATTGCTGCTCAATACTGCTGCCTTTGAGGTGATCAAGGAAGATGATCAAAAGATTTCTTCTATCAAGGCTTTTTGTAGTCAAAACCAGCAAATGTATCATTTGGCTGCACCACTTTTTGTTGATGCATCCGGCGATGGAATTCTTGGTTTTCTGGCTGGTGCTGCTTTCAGGATGGGGGCAGAATCTTCAGATGAATTTGACGAAAAATTTGCACCTTCAAAGGAGTATGGAGAATTGCTTGGACATTCTCTCTATTTCTATTCTAAAAATGTCGGGAAGCCTGTTCGTTATGTCGCACCGTCTTATGCTTTAAAAGACATCACCAAAATTCCACGGTTCAGGTCTTTTAATGCAAAGGATTTTGGTTGTAAATTATGGTGGGTTGAATATGGGGGAAGGTTGGATACCATTTCTGAAACCGAAACAATCAAATGGGAATTATGGAAAGTGATCTACGGCGTTTGGGATCATATTAAAAACTCTGGCCTTTTTCCAGAAGCTGAAAATCTAACCCTTGAATGGGTTGGTACCATTCCTGGAAAAAGGGAGAGCCGCAGGTTTGAAGGCGATTATATGTTAAACCAACGCGATATTGTTGAACAAAGACCTCATGCAGATGCTGTTGCCTTTGGCGGTTGGAGCATTGACCTGCATCCTGCTGATGGTGTGTTTAGTGAAAAACCTGGTTGTAATCAATGGCATAGCAAGGGCATCTATCAAATTCCTTACCGTTGTCTCTACAGTAAAAACATCAGCAATCTCTACATTGCCGGACGCATCATCAGCGCCAGCCATGTTGCTTTCGGATCAACCAGGGTAATGGCTACAAGTGGTTTGGTCGGTCAGGTTGTGGGTACTGCTGCCTATATTGCTGCGCAGGAAAAGTTGATGCCCAGGGAATTGCTTCAACAACAGCATTTGGAAAATTTGCAACAGTTGCTGTTGAAAGAAGGTGCTTTTATTCCTGGTGTGTCGAAAAAGGAAAATGATCTCACTGCAACTGCAAAACTTTCTTCATCATCCCATTTGAAATTTTCTGGTTTTTCCAGTGTTGTTGAATACAAGCCAATTCAAACTGCTGTTGCACAAATGATGCCATTGAATGCTGGCGCGATTCCGGCAATCAGTTTCAAGTGCATTGCTGCATCAACCACGCCACTTGAGATACAACTGAGGGTGAGTGATGCGGAAACAAATCATACCCCAGAAATTATTCTGGAGCAAAAAACAATCCATCTTATCAAGGGAGAGAATCAGGTTGAATTTTCATTTGATGCTGTCATGCCCTACAAGGGTTATGCCTATATCACGTTTCTGAAAAATGATTCGGTCTCTCTTCCATATACTGATCAGCGCATCAGCGGAATATTGAGTGTATTCAACTATATCAATCCTGCTGTATCCAATTGGGGAAAGCAGGAGCCCAAAGAAGACATTGGGGTTGATACTTTTGAGTTCTGGTGCCCGATGCGCAGGCCTGATGGACGCAATCTATGCCTTGCAATAGCGTTGAGTGATGATGTTTTTGGAGTGGAAAATATCAGAAATGGTATTGATAGGCCAGTTTCACACCCCAATGCATGGGTGGCTGATCTTTCTGATGCATCTCCTTCCATAACATTGGGTTGGGATACCAAAAGAGAGATATCCTCTTTGGAGATTTGCTTTGACTCAGATTTTGATCATCCCATGGAATCGGTCTTAATGGGACATCCCGAAAATGTCATGCCTTTTTGTGTAACAAACTTTAGTGTTGAAGATGAAAATGGCAACATACTCTGGAATGTTCAGGACAATCATCAAACCATCCGAAGATTCAAGGCTGCAGAAAAAATCAGTACCCAACAATTGACCTTTAGATTTGAGCATCCATCTGATCAAGTTCCTGCTGCTGTTTTTGCCATTCGGTGCTTTAATGATTAAACCCTTTACATGGTCCAGCTTGATTTTATTGTCCTAGTCATTTTTGCTTTCCTGATTTTTGGAATTGGTCTTGCATTCACACGCATTGGGAGCAAAAGCAGTCAGGCTTTTTTTGAAGCCGGTGGTGCTACCCCTTGGTGGATCAATGGATTGTCTTTGTTTATCAGTTATTTTTCTGCAGGTACTTTTGTTGTATGGGGTTCTATCGCATATAAATCAGGAATTGTTGCCAATACCATTCAGTTGACCATGGCCATCAGTGGGTTGTTGGTAGCCATCTTTATCGCCCG
>JBJOOI010000010.1:0-11100 GCA_046051375.1 Bacteroidota bacterium
GGTGTTTCATTCTTGATATCAGCCTTGCTGATCAGGCCAATTTTCAGGAAGGTCTTGCTGGCTTCATCACCAACTTTATCCGTATAATCCAGAATCGTGATGCCTGGTTTCAAAAGGCTTTTGGCATAGTCATGCAAATGTAAGCAGGCATTGTACACCTCTTTTTGTCTTTTTGTAAATTTCCCATTCACAGGCACTGTTCTTGTAAGGTCAGCACAATATCCTCCATACTCAGCACCAAAATCCATCAACACCAATTCACCATCCTTGCATTGCTGGTTGTTGGCAATATAGTGCAGGGTGCGGGCCCTGTCGCCGCTGGCAAGGATAGACGTATATGCCGGACCTGCAGAACGGTTCGACAAGAACTCATGGTAAATCTCGGCTTCGATCTGATTTTCCCAAACACCGGGTTTGATGAACTTCAACAGCCTTCTGAATGTTTTTTCTGTGATGTCAATGGCCTGTTGCAATACTTCGACTTCAAGCGGTGATTTGATGGCCCTCAGGTCGCGCATGATTTTTGCGGCCCTTTTAAAGTTGTGCAAGGGATAACGGTTGCGCATTTCCTGTGCAAAACGATAGTCGCGTACAGCCAGCAGGTTGGCCTTTCTGTCATTTTCATTGGTGTTCAGGTAAATATGGTCGGCCAGGTGAATCATGGGTTGAAGCAGGCCATCCAGGCTGTCCAGCCAAACGATGGTTTGTATGCCTGAGAGAACGGTGGCCTCAGGTGCACGGTGTCTTTTGCCATCCCATTTTTCTTTCAGTTCATTGGGACGAACCAGCACAAGCACTTCCCTGTATTTTTTATCAGGATTTCCAGGAAAAAGGATCAGCATGCTGTCTTCCTGCTTGATGCCTGTAAGCCAATACAGGTCTGTGTTTTGTTTGAAGGGGTATAAGGCATCTCCATTGCTGGGGATCTCATCATTGCTGTTGAAAACGGCGATGCTGTTTTTCTCCATTTGTGCAACAAAACGTTTTCTGTTGTCGATGAAGATCTGTGCAGAAATATTTTCGGAGTACATATGAGGTGATGGGTTTAGGTGAAGGCTTTTGATTTGTTCCACAAGTTACTACAACATTATAAACGAACCTTCAACCCCCAACTCACAACCCCCAACCCCCAACCCACAACCCCCAACTCACAACCCACAACCCCAAACCCAGAACTCACAACGCCCCCTCATCCGCAAAGCTATAGTACCCCTCCGTGCTCACGATGATATGGTCCAATACCTGGATGTCAAAATACCTGGCAGCATGCCGGATTTTGATGGTCAGTTCCTCATCTGCTCTCGAGGGCCTGAGATTGCCGGAAGGGTGGTTGTGGCAAAGGATGATGCTGACTGCATCTTCTTCCAGGGCTTTTTTGAGGATGATCCTGGGGTCTGCAACCGTGCCTGTCATTCCACCAGAACTGATGATCTCAAAATGCCTGATGCGGTTGGCCCTGTTCAGAAAAAGCACCGCAAATACCTCGTGCGGAAGATCCATGAGTTTTGCCTGAAGGTATTTTGCCACAGAAGCGCTACCCGTGACAATTGTTGATTTCAGGTTTTCAGCGCCCATGCGTCTCCTTCCCAACTCCATTGCCGCCTGTATGGTAATCGCTTTAACCATGCCGATTCCCTTGGTTTTCATCAGCTCCCTGGTAGACATCCTTGCCAGATCGGCAAGCCTGTTGCCACTCCTGTCCACCAGTTCTTGCGCCAATTCCATAGCGGACTTTTCTTTTGTGCCATTTTGGATCAAGATGGTCAATAATTCAGTTTCTGTCAGTTGTCCTGCTCCTTTGCTCCTCAGCTTCTCTCTTGGTTGGTCTTCACTCGGCCAATGTTTGATTTGTTTCATTTTTTAATTTTTATCATTTTCCACAATCCTCTAACATCTCTGTATCATGGCCCTAAGGCTGTAATCATTTTGTTATCTTCGCGCTACAATTTTATTTATGCAACGTGTTGGTCCATCTTGTAAGATTTTTTCCGGAACAAGTTCTGAATACCTGGCCGAAAAGATCGCAGCCTCCAATGGTGGCACTCTTGGCAAAATCAGCATCCAGAAGTTCAGCGATGGTGAAATCCAGCCAATTTTCCTCGAAAGTATAAGAGGCGATTATGTTTTCCTCGTGCAAAGCACGTTTGCGCCGGGGGATAATCTCCTGGAATTGCTGTTAATGATCGATGCAGCGAAACGTGCTTCTGCGTATAAGATCATCGCCGTCATGCCTTATTATGGTTATGCAAGGCAGGACCGCAAGGACAAGCCAAGGGTAGCCATAGGGTCGAAAATGGTGGCCAACATCCTTACTGCAGCCGGTGCAGACCGGGTCATTACCATGGATTTGCATGCCCCACAGATCCAGGGATACTTTGATATACCGGTGGATCACCTGGACAGCTCGGCAATTTTTATCCCATATATACGTGATCTTCAGCTTGAAAACCTTACCTTTGCGGCCCCTGACGTGGGCAGCGCCAATAGAATACGTGAAATGGCAAGCTATTTCAACGTTGAAATGGTCATTTGCGATAAGCATAGGAAGCGTGCAAATGAGATAGCAAGCATGGTGGTGATAGGGGAAGTGACGAACAGGGATGTGGTCTTGATTGACGATATCTGTGATACAGCAGGAACGCTTACCAAGGCAGCCAAACTCTTGAAAGATAAAGGTGCCAGAAGTGTGAGAGCATTGTGTACACACCCAGTGTTGAGTGGAAATGCATACGCCAATATTGAGAACAGTGTGTTGGAAGAGTTGGTGGTTTGTGACACAATACCATTGCGAGGAGAATCATCCAAGCTGAAAGTATTGAGTGTTTCATCCTTGTTTGCATCTGCCATCAAGAACGCCTATGAAAACCAGAGCATAACCAACTTATTTATTCATTCGCAACTGAAGAATAAATAAGGCTCACAAAGCAGTCATTTTTTAAACACAATACAATGAAGACGATTACAATCGAAGGACAATTGAGGACCGAAACTGGCAAAACAGCCACCCGCCGGTTGCGCTCTCAAGACCTGGTACCTGGTGTAATTTACGGGGGTGCACAAGAGGTTAACTTTGCAGTCAAATCACTTGCCCTGAAGCCATTCATCTACACACCAGATTTCCAGCTCGTGGAAATGAAGGTTGATGGCAAATCTTACACCTGCATTTTGAAAGACTTGCAGTTCAACAAGGTATCAGACAAACTCACGCATCTTGATTTGCTTGAGCTGGTAGAAGGCAAGAAGGTTAGCGCAACCATTCCCTTGAAATTTACCGGCACAGCTGCAGGTGTAAAAGCGGGTGGTAAGCTTGAAATCAGGCTGAAGTCAGTAAAACTCAAAACTTACCCTAAGTATCTCAGGGAAAACATTGAAGTTGATTTGACCAACCTGGAACTCAACGGAAACATCCGTGTTCAGGATATTCCTGCTGAAAACCTGGAGATCATGAACTCTCCACGTATTCCTGTTGCATCTGTGACCATGACACGTCAATTGAAGCAAGAAGAAGCAGCGGCTCCTGCAAAAGGAAAAAAATAAGCCTAAAAGTTTTACTTTACAGCCCCTTGATTCTATCTTGGGGCTTTTTTTATGGACAAATTTCTCATTGTAGGACTTGGCAATATTGGATTCGAGTATGAGCATACCCGACACAATATCGGATTTGACATCCTTGACCATTTTATTGCCAAGCACAAGGGCATCTTTACCATGGACCGTTTGGCATATAAATCAGAAATCAGCCTGAAAGGAAAAAAAATTATCTGTATTAAGCCAACTACGTACATGAATTTGAGTGGAAAAGCCGTCAAATACTGGTTGGAGAAAGAAAATGTAGACATCAGCCGCATGTTTGTTTTGGTAGATGAGCTGTCGGTTCCGCTCAACAAGATCAAAATCAAACCTGCTGGCAGTGACGGTGGTCATAACGGTCTCAAAAGTATCCAGGAATTAATGGGTACTACCCAGTATGCGCGGTTGAGGTTTGGTATAGGGAATGATTTCCCAAAAGGTCGACAGGTAGAGCATGTGCTGGGAAAATGGGATAAGAAAGAGGAAATCCTGGTTTCAATAAAACTCGAGAGATCCTCCCAGGCGATTGAGGAATTTGTGTTGGCAGGCCTTGAAAAAACCATGGCTGCTGTCAATCATCTTGAGTTTTGAATTTTGAAAAAAGATATTATATTTGGGATAGATTTGCATGTCCAGTCCAATGAATAGCCATCAACATCCACCTTACCCTAAAAAAGACGACATGAAATTTCTATGTATTGGACGCAACTACGCTGAGCATGCCAAGGAACTCGGCAATGAAGTACCTGATGAACCAGTTATTTTTATTAAGCCCAAAAGCGCACTGCTTCAAACCAATAGCCCTTTTTATTATCCGGAATTCACCAACGAATTGCATTATGAATGTGAGGTAGTATTGCGCATTTGTAAAAATGGAAAATACGTGCAGGAAAGAGCGGCAAGCAAATATTATGATGCCATTTCAGTTGGGATCGATTTCACCGCCAGAGACATACAGGCAGAATTGAAGAAAAAAGGCCTTCCCTGGGAAAAAGCCAAAGCCTGGGACAATTCAGCAGTACTCGGCAAATGGACTACAATTCCTGCCAATTTTGATAAAAACAATGTTCAGTTTTCCATGAAAAAAAATGGGGAATTGGTTCAAAGTGGCCACACAAAAGACATGATCCACAATTTTGACAAGATTATTTCGCATGTTTCCAACTATTTTTCCCTCAACATTGGGGATGTGATTTTTACAGGAACACCAGCCGGGGTTGGGGAATGTGTAGTTTTCGATGAATTGGAAGGGTTTTTGGGTGATGAATCCATGTTCAAGTTGACCATTCAATAAGTTGCCTTTACACAGGGATTGTTTTTCTTTTTTGAGCAATGAATAGATCTCATCATAATCTTCCGTAGATTAGGATATGAAAATTTCATTCCACGGCGCAGCCAGATGTGTAACAGGATCGAAGCACCTGCTTACCCTTGATTCAGGAAAAAAGATTCTCCTTGATTGTGGTATGTTTCAGGGCATGGGCAAGGAAACCGATGCAATGAACCGCCATTGGGGATTCGATCCCGGAGAGGTTGAATACCTGGTACTTTCACATGCCCATATTGATCATAGCGGACTAATTCCCAAGTTGGTGAGCGATGGATTCAAGGGCAAGATTTTTGCAACCCCGGCAACGCGTGAGCTAACGGCAGTTTTGCTGGAAGATTCAGCCGGAATACAGGAAGATGACATCAAGTATAACAATAAGAGGCGCAAGGCTGCTGGATTACCACTGCTAAAACCCTTGTACACCACCGAGGAGGCACACAAGGCGATGGATCAGTTCAGGGTTGTTGATTATGGTGTTTGGTTTACCATTGAAGAGGGTATCGACCTTCAATATACTGATGCTGGTCATATCATCGGCAGTGCTGCAGTTCATCTTCGCGTTACAGCAGCAGGAAAACAGCAGCAGATCACCTTCAGCGGAGACATTGGCCGTTACCGGGATGCGATTTTAAAATCTCCTGCTACTTTTTCTCAGGCCGATATCATCATCATTGAATCTACCTATGGCAATTCATTGCATGACCTGCATCAGCCTACTCCCGATAAGTTATTGGAATGGATAGAGAAAACCTGTATCAAAAAGAAAGGCAAACTCATCATTCCGGCATTCAGTGTTGGCAGAACACAGGAATTGTTATACGCATTGAACCAGCTGGAACTGGAAAGAAGGTTGCCCGAGGTTAACTATTATGTTGATAGTCCGCTCAGCGTTCATGCCACAGCCATTGTGAAAAAGTATCCGCAAGACTTCAACAACAGGATCCGAAAGGTATTGGAAAATGACGATGATCCCTTCAATTTCGCTGGTTTGGAATTCATTAAAACCGTTGATGAGTCTAAGCTGCTCAACTTCAGCAGCGAGCCCTGCGTAATTATTTCAGCAAGCGGAATGGCAGATGCAGGGCGGGTCAAACACCATATCAGCAACAATATTGAAAATTCCCGTAACAGCATCTTGATGACGGGCTATTGTGAGCCTCACTCATTGGGTGCAAGGCTTCAGTCGGGAAGAAAAGAAGTCAACATTTATGGCGTGGCACATGAAATCCATGCAGAGATTGGGAGCATCAGGAGCATGAGCGCACATGGTGATTATGAAGACTTGTCACAATTCCTGTCTTGCCAGGATGTTTCAAAAGTGAAAAAACTTTTCCTTGTGCATGGAGAATACGAAGTGCAAATTGATTTCCGGGAAAGACTGCTTCGAAAAGGATTTACAGACGTAGAAATTCCTGAATTACACCAGGAATTGGGTCTGGGTTAAACGGAATGGCCGGTTCCAGGTGTTAAATGTTTTGAGTGGATCTACCAATCTCCTCCTGCACCGCCACCGCCAAAGCTGCCTCCGCCGAATCCCCCAAATCCACCGCTGTTACTGCTGCTTCCACCACCATGACCAAGGCCACCCATGGGGAAGAACAGTAATCCACCTGCCCCGCCACCTCCACCGCGCCTGCGGAAAATGCTGAGAATGATAACCACAATCAGGATGATGAAGATCCCGGGAACACTCCGTTTATTACCGCCTTTTCTTCTTCCATAATTGTCGGGAGCGTCGTACTCTCCTTTGGTTGCTGAGATGATGGCATCAGTGCCTTCGTCAAGGCCCCTGTAAAAATCACTGCCCTTGAAATTGGGTTTTATTTCGTTTTCTATGATCCGCTTTGCGAGGATGTCGGGCAATGCACCCTCCAAACCATAGCCGGTTGCGATCCAGATTTTTCTGTCATTTTTTGCCACCAGCAGCAAGATGCCATTGTTGAATTCCTTGTTGCCAATTCCCCAAGCCCTGCCCAATGCGACAGCATAGTCAGCTATATCCCTGTCGCCAGTTGTTTCAATCAATACAACCGCAATCTGGGTTGAAGTGGAATCATCAAATGCCACCAGTTTTCGTTCCAGTGCTTCTTTCTGGTCTGCAGCAAGGGTATTGGTATAATCAACAACCAATTTCTGTGGAACAGGTTTGGCTGGAAGCTCCTTTTCAATCTGCGCACTGGCAGAAACAGAAGCAATAATAAGGATGAGTAGAAAGAGTCTTTTTATCATTTTCCAAACACTATCCCATCGGACAGCTCGTTTTTATCATCACTGGTATATGGGAAATTAAGCTTCAGGGCATTGCCTACATCTTCAATCATATGGCATATGCCATCCACAAAATTCTTTTGTTTGAAGTCAGCAATGATTGTTCTTATTTCATTGTTCCAAAATTCCTGTCCAAGACGTGCATGAATGCCTTCATCACCCAGGATAGCCAGTTGCCTGTCCTTCATGGCAAAATAAAGCAGTACGCCATTTCTGTCCTGGGTCTTTTCCATCTCGAGTTGGATGAAAAGTTCCTTTGCCCTGTCCAATGGGTTGACCATTTTACAATGACTTTCCACATAGAGCCTGATTTCTCCGCTGGTTTGCATTTCAGCAGAACGGATGGCTTCCACCATCCGTTCCTCTTCTTCCTTGGAGAAAAAAGCTTTTTGTTTTGCTGAGAATATATTCAGAAGGTTCAACATGTTATTTGTTAAAATCAACTGTAGGCGCTTTTTCTGCTCCTGCTTCTGCTGCAAAGAATCCTTTTTCCTTGAATCCGAACATGCCGCTGAACAGGACCATTGGGAATTTCTTCACGCTGGTATTGTACTCCTGTACTGCACTGTTGAAATCATTTCTGGAAACCTTGATGCGGTTTTCAGTACCCTCCAGTTGTGACTGAAGATCCCTGAAAGCATCTGTGGCCTTGAGTTCAGGATATTTTTCCATGGTGACCAACAGCCTTCCAATTGCCCCACTCAACTGGCTTTGGGCTTTCTGGAATTCTGCAACTTTTTCAGGGCTGAGGTTGGTTACGTCGATCTTGGTTTGGGTAGCTTGTGCCCTAGCATTGACAACAGCTTCCAGGGTGCTTTTTTCAAAGTCTGCTGCTCCTTTTACTGTATTCACCAGGTTGGGAATCAGGTCAGACCTTCTTTGATAATCACTCTCAACGTTAGCCCATTTGCCTTTTACATTCTGGTCCATCTGAACAAGTCCGTTGTAGCCACTGCAGCCACAACCACCCAGTAAAAGAATAAGGCCTCCGATTACGATAAGAACAATGTTACGCGTGCTCATTTTTATTTTTAATTAGGTTAATGCTTAAAGATAGCAGAATTGGAGAAAAGGTTGCATCCGTTTTCGCGAATATCTGTTAAAAGATTATTTCTTGATGGCAGCGATGCCTGGCAACTCTTTTCCCTCGAAAAATTCCAGCATGGCGCCGCCTCCGGTGGACACATAGCTCACTTTGTCGTTGAAACCAAACTGGTTCACCGCGGCAACGCTGTCTCCTCCACCCACAAGAGAGAATGCTCCTTTTTGGGTAGCTGCAGCAACAGCCTCAGCAATGGTCTTGGTGCCGACCTGGAATTTCTCCATTTCAAATACGCCCATGGGACCATTCCACAAGATGGTCTTGCTGCGCAGGATCACTTCGCTGAAATCAGTCCTGGCTTGGGTGCCAATGTCCAGCCCCATCCATCCTGCAGGAATTTCACCGCTGTTGCAGTTGGATGTGTTGGCGTCTGCCGCAAACTTGTCTGCGATGGTGCTGTCAATCGGCAAATGAATATTCACTCCCTTGGCATTGGCTTTTTCAAGAAGGGAAGAGGCCAGGCTCAGACGGTCATCTTCACAAAGGGAATTTCCAATATCTTTTCCTTGTGCTTTCCAGAAAGTATAGGCCATTCCTCCACCGATGATGATGTCGGTGGCTTTTTCAAGCAAATTTTCAATGATCAGGATTTTATCCGACACCTTGGCTCCACCGATGATGGCGGTGAAGGGCTTTTCAGATTGGAGCAATACTTTTTCAGCACTTGATACCTCGCCTTCCATCAGCAGACCAAACATTTTCTTGTCTCCTTCAAAAAAATCTGCAACAATGGCCGTAGAGGCATGCGCCCTGTGTGCTGTGCCGAATGCATCATTGATGTATACATCGCCCAATTTGCTCAGTTGTTCTGCAAATCCCATGTCGCCCTTTTCCTCTTCCTTGTGGAAGCGGAGGTTTTCCAACAACAATACATCACCCTTTTGGAGCAGGGCCGCGGCATTTGTTGCAGCTTCTCCTATGCAATCAGCTGCAAAAAACACCTCTGGTTCATCTCCCAGAAGCTTTTGCAAATGGGCAACCAGATGAATCAGTGAGTATTTTTTCTCTGGACCTTCTTTAGGCCTTCCAAAGTGGCTCATTAAAATTACTGAACCACCATCCTGCAATACTTTTTGAATGGTCGGAATGGCAGCGCGCATGCGGGTATCATCCGTGATCTGGTATTTTTCATTGAGGGGAACGTTAAAGTCAACCCGGACAAGGGCTTTCTTCCCTCCAAAATTAAACTGATTGAATTTGCTCATGAAGTGACTAATTTAAAAAAAAGAAACCCGGCAGGATGTTCTGCCGGGTTGTATGATTGAGTTGAATTACTTGGAAATCAATTGTGCAAAATAATGTACAGTACGAACAAGCTGGCTAACATAGCTCATTTCGTTGTCATACCAACTTACGGTTCTCACCATTTGGTGATCACCTACCGTTTGTACTTTGGTCTGTGTGGCATCAAACAAAGAACCAAAACGAATGCCAACTACATCACCTGATACAATCTCATCTTCAGTGTAGCCATAGCTTTCGTTGGCTGCAGCTTTCATGGCAGCGTTGATTTCTTCGGTGGTGGTCTTTTTGGCCAACATCACAGTCAACTCAGTCAATGAGCCAGTAAGGGTAGGGACACGCTGAGCAGTTCCATCAAGCTTTCCTTTCAGGGAAGGAAGTACAAGGCCGATGGCTTTTGCCGCACCTGTGCTGTTGGGAACAATATTCTGTGCGGCGGCACGGGCCCTGCGGAGATCATTCTTTGGATGTGGCGCGTCCTGTGTGTTCTGGTCATTGGTATACGCATGAACAGTTGTCATCAAACCAGTCAGGATACCAAATTGCTCTTCCAAAACCTTGGCCATAGGCGCAAGGCAATTGGTGGTGCAAGATGCACAGCTGATGATGGTTTCAGAACCATCCAGGATTTCATGGTTGGTATTGAAAACGATGGTCTTCAAATCACCGGTCGCAGGCGCAGAAATCACCACTTTTTTCGCACCAGCAGTGATGTGGGCAGCAGCCTTGTCCTTATCGGTGAAGAAGCCGGTACATTCCAATACTACATCCACTTCATGGGATGCCCATGGAATTTGGGATGGGTCTCTTTGTGCATATATTTTTACTTCATGACCGTTTACGATGATCGAATTGTCAGTAGACTGAACATCCTGCTCAAAACGTCCTTGAGCTGTATCATATTTGAGGAGATGTGCCAAAACCTTGGGGCTGGTAAGATCGTTGATGGCAACGATATCAATGCCTTCCATATTGAAGATCTGGCGGTAAACCAGGCGTCCTATCCTTCCGAATCCGTTGATTGCTACTTTTACTGTGCTCATGTTGGTTGCTTTTAAATCTATTTTGAGTGGTAAAGGTAAGAACTATTCATTTTTTTTTGTCATAATTGCATAAGAACTTATCTTTGCACTCCCAAAACGAAAATGGCCCGTTGGTCAATCGGTTAAGACGCCTCCCTTTCACGGAGGAATGAGGGGTTCGATTCCCCTACGGGCTACAAAAAAAAGCCAGTCATACGACTGGCTTTCATATTTTAGGACTATACAAACACTTTTTTCAGTTTTCAATTATTTTTCGAAAGAAGACACATCATTCGATCAAATAGGATCGTGTTTTTTAATAAATTATAAGGTATCCAGCCTCCTTTTCAAAATATCATATAGCTCTTTATGCTTCTTTGGATTGCCGATTTTAATTTTTTCTAAATTTAACAGTTTCCATTTGATAGAAGGGTATGCTCCAAAATTATAGATTGACCAATCAGGGGCAACTTCCTTAAAAGCGAGTATAAATAGTTTATCTTCCTCTGTTAATGATTCTTGCACCGTTTTAATCATTTTCTCTCTTACAAATTCATAATCTTCAT